>NZ_KE384589.1:0-79905 GCF_000426905.1 Dolichospermum circinale AWQC131C | reverse complement strand
AGTGGTTCGTTATTCCATGAATCTTGCGTAAGTCCTAATCTAAAATCTAAAATCTAAAATCTAAAATCTAAAATCTAAAATTGGGGTGATCTTGGGTAAATAATAATTGAGTCACTGCTGTTAAAACCTTGAGTCCTTGCAATGAACCAGTAATTAATCGCCTAGCCGACTGTGGTTGACGGATAAATTCCCAAGCTAGGGGCAAAGGTCGCAAAGAACCGTTTTCACTAATCGCGGATGTGATATTGGGGATATCATGGTTAGAATCATCGCTGACTACTCGTAATATAGCCACTTGTTTGTCTGGGAATTGGCGGAAAAATTCTAGGAAGGGATATGCTTCCATATCTACAACATCAGCACCGTATTGTTGATGTAGGTGGTGTTTTTCTGCGGATGTACATACAATGCGATCGCTTGTCAACCCCCTGACTAAAGATACATGATCACCCAGTCGGGTATATATATTTGCCGTAAAATCATGATTACAGTCTTGTAGATTTCCTTGATAAAGACAATTTTGATATAAAACAATATCTCCAACCTGATATTTTCCGCTCAGGCTACCACATAAACCCATCATCAAGATAGAATTTTCACGGACCTGGGCTAATAAATTGAAATTAACCTGTAAATGTTGCTGTACTGGTGCGATTCCCATTGGGATAGTTAACACCTGGGGTAGAGAACTAGAGACGGAACTTAATCCACGACAGACGGCTTGATGTTCTGCTCCCTGGGGGACTAAAATCAGAGTTGGCATTTCGTGGGACAGGAATGGAGAATGGATAATGGGTAATGGATAAAAACTATTCCCGATTACCAATGACTAATAATGACTAAGATAATAATTTTATCAGATGGTACAGACCAAAACAACCCAAACATCCGCCCGTGAAAGCTTTAATATTTCCAAATTAGCAATTAAGTTTTCTTGGTTAACGGTGTGTTTTTGGATAGGTATAACGGTAGCTGGGGTTCTAGCATTCAGTTCTCTCAAATATGCTTTATTTCCAGACATCACCTTTCCAGTGGTGGTAGTGACAGCCCAAGCACCCCTAACCAACACCCTAGACACTGAAGAAAAACTAACCAAACCTATAGAGGAAAGCCTAAAATCCTTGGTAGGACTTGAGGACATTCGTTCATCAACCTATCCGGGTCAAACTGCTGTAGTTTCCTCCTTTATTGTCGGTACGAACTTAGAAACAGTTACCAGCAAAATTTCCCAAATAGTCAATCAGTTAAATCTACCCAAAGATACAAATAAAAAAATCATTCCCTTGAATCTGAACGAATCAGCGGCCGTTAGCTATGCAGTTGAAAGTTCTGTCAGGGATATTGATAATTTACGACAACTGACAAAAGATAAAATCCTTCCCAGGATAGCTAATTTACCAGGAGTGCTAAAAGTGTCACTCTTAGGGGGGGGGACATTAAAACCCCAAGAGACCACCGGTGGAACATTAGTCAGGTTTAATGGTCAAGACGCTTTAGCCTTCCAGGTGATTAAAAAAGGGGATGCTAATACCCTAGAAGTAGTCAGTGGGGTAGAAAAGGAAGTACAACAACTCAGGTCTAACTTAAAAGATGTCACCTTGACCTTAGCTGCTACCCAAGGGGAATATATTCGTAATGCTACCCATTCCACCATAGATGCCCTGATAGAAGCTATCATCCTCTCGGTAGTTGTCATTTTTCCCTTTTTATGGAATTGGCAAGCTACCCTAATTTCTGCATTAGCCATTCCCATATCCTTATTAGGGACATTTATCGTCATGGCGATATATGGCTTTAATTTAGAAACCATTACCCTGTTAGCATTAGCTTTGGTAATTGGTTCAATAGTAGATGATGCCATAGTTGATGTTGAAAACATCATGCGGCATATTGAAAACGGAAAAACCCCACGGGAAGCCGCCCTAATAGCTACTAATGAAATCGGTTTAACTGTCACCGCAGCTACATTAACAGCGGTAGCGGTATTTTTACCTATCGGTTTGATGGGTGGAGTCATTGGACAGTTTTTTAAACCCTTTGGGATTACTGTTTCTGCGGCTATGCTGACATCTTTGTTAGTAGCTAGAACCTTATCCCCAGTCTTAGCTATTTATTGGCTCAAGCCTAAACCAATTAATTCTCCCCAGAAGCAGAGTAAGATTTGGCAGGAATTTGAGCAAGTTTACGGCAATTTGTTAACTTGGTCTTTGCAGCACCGTTTGATAGTTGTGGGATTAGCTGTAGTTAGTTTAATTGCTGGTATTGCCCTAATTCCCTTAATTCCCAAAGGCTTTATTCCCAAACTTGACCGGGGAGAATTTAATATTGTCTATACTTCCCTAGTACCTAGTCTTCCTGCGGCTCTTGGACAAGAGGTGCCAGGAGGAGGAGGACAACCAGGAGGACGGGAAACACAAGGGGGACGAAAAGATAAATTAGGAAGCTCGTCTTTGTCTGTTGCTGTGGATTTATCTGCTGACCCATCTCCTATTTCCATTTCTAATCTTTTAAACGATTCTTTGGATGTTGCTAAGAAACTGGAAAAAGTGGTGAGAAAGTCCCCGGCTGTGGCCACGGTTTTTACTACTGTGGGTTCTCGTGAAGGTGAACCAAACAAAGGGACGCTGTATGTTAAGCTAAAAGCAGAACGAAAACTGAAAACGGCTCAAGTCCAAGACCAACTCCGCGCTACTTTGCCAAAATTGGTGGGTGTAACCACAAGTGTAGAAGATATTCAATTTGTAGACACCGGTGGACAAAAACCTTTGCAAGTAGCTTTACAGGGTAAGGATCTCAAGGCTTTGACTACAGCAGCTAAAGCGGTGAAAGCACGAATTGAGAAAATATCTGGTTTTGCTGATGTAACTATTACAGGTGAATCTCATCAACAAGATACAATTTTGCAAATTGAAAGGTTGAATCATCAGCGAGTGGTTTATATTGGCGCTAACCTGGGACAAGATCTAACTTTAGGTAATGCAACGGATATTGTAGTATCTGAAGCTAAGGCTGTCATCCCTGCGGGTGTTTCTTTAAATTTAGGCGGCGATTCTGCCCGTCAAAATCAGGTTTTTGGCAGTTTTGGCACAACTTTAGGATTATCAGCGCTTTGTATTATTGTGGTGTTGATTTGGCTGTTTAAAAGTTGGAGCGACCCGATAGTTATTGGTCTTTCTTTACCTTTAGCAATTGTGGGAGCGTTGTTGGCGCTACTATTTACCAAAAGTGATTTTGGCATGATATCTCTGATTGGTTTTGTATTTTTGCTGGGAATTACTAACAAAAATGCAATTTTAATTGTAGATTACATTAACCAATTACGAGATTCTGGAATAGAAAGAACTGAGGCAATTCTCAAAGCAGGTCCTGTACGTTTGCGCCCCATTATGATGACTACAGCAGCGACTATTTTGGGGATGGTTCCCATTGCTTTGGGTTTAGGTGCGGGTTCGGAATTGCGTTCTCCCATGGCTGTTTCTATAGCCGGTGGTTTGGTCAGTTCTACTATTCTGAGTTTATTTGTTGTGCCTGTATTCTACGCCATTTTAGATGATTGGTTTCCCAGAAGGAAGGTAAATTAATAAGTTAATAAAGTAGAATTAGATCCCTGACTTCTCTCAGAAGTTGGGGATTTTGTTGTTGATAATTTTTTCTTTTGAATCAGGACTTACGCAAAATATCTCTCAAATCCTAATTTCTCCGTGACCTCTGTGCCTCTGTGGTTCGTTATTCCATGAATCTTGCGTAAGTCCTATGAATATTGACTTATGGCCATTCCCATAAGGTATTAGCAGTAATAATTGAACGCAGATAAACGCAGATAAACGCAGATAATTTTGTACTTGATTAGACATCTCCAAAAAAGAATGTAGGGACAATTCATGAATTGTCTCTACAAGGGTTTAAGACTACGCATATTTAATTTCTGGAGATGTCTATTAAACTGGGAAACGCTATAAATCTGTTCAAAATTTTAAAATAAAAAATTCTTTATGATTTATAGTCATGTAATTTGGGTCGAGGAACTAAACCCAAGCTACAGAATTTCCTAAATTAAGTCATTAATAGAAAATTGTCGCTGTTTCTCTAAGTCTTGTAAATGGATTTTTTCTATATATATAGCTTCAGCATAATATTTATCTTTTTCTGGTTCAGTTTGCGGATCTATTTTTTCCCATTGTTCCATAAAATAACGATAGCGTTTTTCTCGAAATACTCTTTCCATACAAGCTAATGCTGCTTGAATAACGTGGGGAGTTCGTAATATTTCTGTTTTATTTTTTTCATTGAGATGAAATATATGGGAAACTATTTCTAATTCTTCTGATAATTCTAAATATCTATTTTGCACACTGGAAATTAAATCAAGTTCATCTAATGGAAATTCTAACATTTGTTGCCATAAAAAACGATGATGAGAAAGACTAAATTCTAAATTGCGGGTTTCTAAATCTTCAATAATTATTTGTCTTTGTTCGCAAGAATGAAGATAAATGATTAATAATAATGCCTCAGCTTGTTCTAGTAGAGTGGGTTCTGTATTAACTAAAGACAATTTTGGGGTTTGAGGTTGCGGTTTATTTATACGTGGACTTAGAGATTTTAGACTATTAGGTTTAATCTGAGTTAGGAGATTTTCAATTCTTAAAGGTTTAAGTCTGCTATCTCCTAAACTGAGAATTTCTGCACAGTAAGAAACATAATAATTTAGTGTATCGTTATTAGCGATATTTTGCAGTAATTTAATAATTTGTTGGGTAACTTGTTGAAAGTCGGTAGCTTGTTTTAAATCTCGATTTTTAATAATATTTTGAATTTGCCAATCTAGCCAAAGAGGTGCATTTGTTAATAATTGTTGATAATCGGATGCTGTATGATCATGTAAATATTCATCAGCATCTTTACCATGAGGTAAATTGAGAATTTTTAATTGTACTTCTCCTGTATAAACTAAATTAGAAACTTCACCAATTGCTTTTTCTGTAGCATTTATTCCAGCTTTATCTGCATCAAAATTGAGGATTAATTGCTTGGATTCTGTATAACGTAATAATAGCCGTACCTGTTCTATACTTAATGCTGTACCCAAGGAAGCAACAGCGTTATTAATTCCGGCTGCATGGAGAGAAATCGCATCAAAATATCCCTCTACAACTACCGCTTGATCAACTTTAGAAATAGCGTCTTTCGCTTCATCTAAAGCAAATAAAGTTTTCCCTTTACTAAATAATTCCGTTTCAGGAGAATTGAGATATTTTGGTTGTTCTTCGGTTAAAGTTCTGCCTCCAAAAGCAATTACTCTCCCTTGAAGATCACGAATAGGAATCATTAACCTATCCCGAAATACATCATAATATCCTCCTCCTTCTTTTCGGGGTTTAATTAATCCTGCTTGTTCTACCAATTGCAGGGGATAATGTTTACTTTCCACCAAATAACGGTACAGAGTTTCCCAACCAGGAGGGGCATAACCTAAACCAAATTGTTGAATAGTTTCCTCTTGAAATTGACGAATTTTTGTTAAATATTCCCGTGCTTTTTGTCCTTGAGATTGTCTTAAAGTGTGTTGATAAAATTGAGCAGCGGAAGCGAGAACAGTATATAATTGGTCACGTAAAGATATTTGACGTTGTAATTCTTGTCTTTGTTCAGGTTCTAAAGTTTTAACCGGGACTTGATAACGTTTTGCTAAATCTAGTACCACTTCCGCAAATTGACGTTTTCCCAAATCCATGACAAATTTAATTGCATTTCCCGCAGCTTGACAGCCAAAACAATAATACATTTGTTTATAAGGACTAACCGTAAAGCTGGGAGTTTTTTCATCATGAAAAGGACACAAACCCACAAAATCTTTACCCCGTTTTCGCAACACTACATACTCTGATATAACATCAACAATATCAGCGCGGAGTTTAACTTCTTCAATAGTATCTGGATGTAAGCGAGGAATTTGCATGAGAAATCAACAATCATAATCTAGATTTATTATACTATAATATATT
The DNA here is from genome assembly GCF_000426905.1 of Dolichospermum circinale AWQC131C. Lineage (NCBI taxonomy): Bacteria > Bacillati > Cyanobacteriota > Cyanophyceae > Nostocales > Aphanizomenonaceae > Dolichospermum > Dolichospermum circinale. The sequence goes on along the minus strand of NZ_KE384589.1, from coordinate 73,900 downwards.
TTAATTGTGTTATTGGCTAGTAGGGTGTGTTAGCGACAGTGTAACGCACCAAACCCTGAAACACAGCATACTATAATACCCTGTTATAAATATCTAAAAAAACTATTAGCTAAAATAGCAGCTTGAGTTCTGTTTCTGAGATTTAGAACATTTACAATATTTTCATTTGAGTTTTGGGTTATTTATCTGATAGGAAACTGAGGGATTATATCATCTATCTCTGTCATTAATTTAATTGTTTCTATGACGACAATAATTATTTTTTGATAATGAGTAATTTCGGCATCAGATAAATATATATTAACACTTTTTCTGTCTTTTAACCATTTATCTAATACTTGATAACCACCAATTTTAAATTCCCATACTATTGGAGAAACTCCCGAAAAATAACAGTTCTGATTAATCAAAATTTGCTGTTTATTTGTATTATATTTAACTTGATTTATTTCATTTTTACCATCACCTTGATAATGAATAGCGCCTCTTTCTTCTCCATTAAATAAAGGTAAATTAGCAGTAGTAGAAGTTTCTGATTTAGTCATGGGAGTTGGGGGCAGATTTTTCATCAAATGTAAATTAACTAACTTTTCTCCTTTGATAACTAATTGATTAAATAATTCATTATTGCTAGTTAAAGGAAGACGCGGAAAATCAATCTTTAAAAACTGGGAGTATCGTTGACGATATTGAGGAGAATGAAACACAGCATAAATATAATAAAAGATATTTTCTGCTGTGGGAATATAACCTAATTTGGACTTAAGTGCAGTGATAAATTCTGGAGAAAAATTAGGTTTTCTGTCTTGGGTTGTTTCGTTTTCTGGATAAATATAAAGAGGGAATAAATAATTAATTTCTTTGGTTTTATTAGAAATAGCACAAGATTCTATGATATCTTGAGTAGTACCAACTAAAGACCATTCCCCAGACTGAGATTGTTGTCTAACGGTAATTAATCCTAAATTATCACCTAATAACATATTTTTCATCACATCATTTCGAGGCATACAAATAAATCCCCTTGATTTACCTGTATAATAGGTGTATTTGATATCAAAAGGACGATATAAAATCCGTTTAATCGAATTTCTATTTATTGTATTAATTTTATTTTGTTTAACTCTGCTTTTTTTAATATCATCTTGCGCTAAAGCAACCTGCCAATCTCTTGTATCTTTTCCTAAATTATACTTTTCTCTTGCTTCTTCTGGTGGTAAAAATGCAAAATCATTAACAATTTTTTCCACGTCTTCAGGAGTTTTCTGAATTGTTAAAGAATCTCGCGCTGTGACAATTCCCACAGAATTAACAAGCATGATATCAGTTATTTTCCAACCTCGATTATATTCTTCTAAAGCATAAACATCTTGAGGAGTCAACAAATAAAAAGGAGAAATAGGATTAATTTTTTCCCATGCTACGGTTTTCATCGTTAATTCTTTCAATAACTCATATTTATGTTCACGATTTCCCCATAAATCAGCATAAAAAACGCCATTATCTGGTGCATTTTGTTGATTAAATATAAGCTGATTTTTAGGAATATCCTTAACAGCAATTAAAATCGCTACTCCCTGTTGAATATCAAAGACATTTTGATCTATACTTCCATCTGGAGAAACTTCTTTTTTCTTAGCATTACCATGTAAATTCAGAATATAAATCCGATTAAAACTTTGTAATAAACTTTGACGCATTCCTCGAAATGTGGGGTTATCTAAATAACCATGATTGGTAACAAAAGCTAAAATTCCTACTCCTGTTTTATCAATTCTCCATTGTCCAAAGCGAATAAATTTCACATAATCATCTTGTAACCATTTGGGATTTTTTTCATCTAAAGATAATCCATCTATGTGATAATAATCTTTAACTAATCCTTCTATCCATTCATTTTTATTTTCTGAATGTCCCGAATAGGGAGGATTTCCTAAAACTACATGAATAGAAATTTCCGTTTTAATTGCTTCTGCTGAGATATACTGGCCTAAAATTAATTCTGATTTTTTCACTCCTTCATTTAAAGCATTAGTTAAAAAGATATTTAATCTTTCTTTTTCTTGAAATTCATAACCTAAGTTTTCTAATAATAATCCCAGTTTTAAATGTGCAATTGTATAAGGAGTCATTAATAACTCAAAACCATATAAACGTTTGAGAACTTGTTTATCTCTAAATAATTGATTCCAGCGGTTGACTCCATATTTTTCAAAGTTAAAATAAATTTGTTTAATGACTTCATATAAAAAAGTTCCTGTTCCCGTAGCTGGGTCTAAAATTGTGACGTTTTTACTACCCAAACCATCATCTAAATTAAAATCATTTTCTAAAATATGATTAACTGCTTTAACAATGAAAGAGACTACAGGTTCAGGAGTATAATAAACTCCTCTACTTTTTCTTAATGATGCTTCATAAGCTGCTAAAAATGTTTCATAAAAGTGGACTATGGGATCTTGTTTTCTCGTTTCTTGTCCAAAGTTTTGTAGAATATTAACCATATCAACCTTAGCCAAAAGTTCTATTAAAATATCAATTGTCCAGTTGATCTTACTAATAATATTTGTGGAAATGACGGTAGTAAACAATCCTTGTAAAAAGGGGATTTTATCACTAATATAAATACTGGCATTTTCTCGATTAAATTCATGGGTAGTTTTTGTTTCACAATGACCAACTCTAGCAGTAAATAAACCATAGGCCATGGTTTGAGCGTACATATCAGCAAAATTATAATTATCTAAATCTGGTAATAGTAACTCTTGAAATAATAACTTTAATTGAGTTAATTCTCCTGTTTGTTCTTCGCTTTTCAATGCTTCATTAATACTATAACGAATAGCTTTAGTTACAGATGCCATTTCTTGTGCTAGTTCATAATAGTTATTAATCGTTTTTTCTTGTTTATTAAAAAATGCGTTAATTAATTCTGCTGTTGTTGATATGTCAGTAACAGGAGTAATTTGATTATTTTCAATTGTGGCTAAAGTAGTTTTTAATTGTAGTTTACCGTCAACATACCAATAAAATTGCAGATAGTTAGTAAGAATAAGATTTTCACCAATGGATGATTCTAAATAGCGTTGTAATTGTTCGGTTTTTTCAATTTTATCTAAATTTTCGCCGATCTTTTTGGCTTCAATATAACCGAGTAATTGATTATTTTTTCTGATGGTAAAATCAGGAATACCAGCTTGGTTGCCAGTTTCTTCAACGGTAGATTGTATTCCTTTAATACCGTTATCAATCAGATTTTTTAATGTGGGGTAATGGGTGCGTTCGCTGCCTTTTTCTAGATCGGTTTGGATTTGCTGTAAATAGTTAGTAAAGTTCATATATTTTCTGTATTTGTTAAATAAATATGTGATGTTATTAATGATAAGTTACCAATGTTAGTAGCAGTTGCCATGGTTGAGAGAATTTTTAGCTAGGGTTATTTAATTCTAGTTTATTATTGGCGCATCGCACCACAGGCGATCGCTGACAATGGATACTTGTCGGCATGATTTCCAAGAGTTCGATAGAATATCAAATGAAAAAAAGATAAACTCTTACTACTCTCACTCTCTGCGACTGGAGCGCCTCTGCGTGAGCTAAATTATCTAAATCAGCAACAGCGAAAATATAATAAAAAAAGAGGTCTTTTTAGACCCCTAACAAAATCGAAATAAAATAAGCTCTGATATAGAAATTAAGACAAACCAGCATTAGTACCTTGTTTACCAGTTGCTAATTCCACTTTAACAATCTTGCCACCCATTTTTTGAATCCGTTGTTGTTCACGGAACCAATTTTCATAGGGAACTAACTTAGTAAAGTAAGTGTTTTGTAATTCGCGTTGGGTGCGAGTACGAGATAGACTAGGAACACAAGCAGTTACTTTAAATAAACGAGCCATTTTTTTTCAAATCTCCTCTATTTGTTTGTGAAAACTTTTTTATCTCAAAAATCTTGAGTGCAAATCTTTAATTAATCTTTCCCAGACTGGAAATCAACCATCAACACTAGACTGATAACACTTACAATCAAATTAGCAAGAGAACCTTCTAGCAATCATGATTGATTTCCAGACCAAAATACCAGTTCCGCACCTATATTACTAAGTGCAAACCTAACTCCTAGCTCAAGCCAGAGGAGATATAGTCGAAGTAAACGCCCATTTCTTTACCAGCGTCAGGACCTACCAAACTAGCGGTTACTTCCTTCATAGCTTGGATAGCTTGAACTGTAGAGCCTACGGGTACTCCCAAGGAATTGTAGGTTTCTTTCAAACCATTCAATACGCGCTCATCCAAAATGGAAGCATCACCAGCGAGCATAGCATAGGTAGCATAACGCAAGTAATAATCCAAGTCACGGATACAAGCTGCGTAACGACGGGTGGTGTACATATTACCACCGGGACGGGTGACATCAGAGTACAACAAAGACTTAGCTACAGCTTCTTTAACGATCGCAGCAGCATTAGCACTGATAGTACCTGCGGCACGAACGCGCAGTTCACCAGTAGCGAAGTAGCCTTTTAATTTTTCGAGGGCAGATGTATCAAGGTATTTACCTTGAACGTCTGAAGAATTGATAACGGAGGTAATTGCGTCTTGCATTGTTGTTTTTTCCTTATTTCCAACCTTATTGTCACAGTATCAGTTTTAGCCGAGAATAGAGCTAAAACCTACTGCATTGCACCAACAACGTAGTCGAAGTAAGAACCAGCTTCACCAGCGTCTTCAGCAGACAACAAGGTAGCAGCAACGTTCTTCATAGCGGCAACGCCACCAGCAACTGCATCAATGGGAGTACCCAAAGACTTGTACATTTCCCGAACACCAACGATACCGATTTCTTCGATGGCTGTAACATCACCAGAAACGATTCCGTAGGTAACGAGGCGGAGGTAGTAGTCTAAGTCACGCAAGCAAGTAGCTGTCATTTCTTGTCCGTAAGCGTTACCACCGGGGGAAACAACATCAGGACGTTTTTGGAACAGTTGGTCACCAGCTTGCTTAACAATGCGCTCGCGGTTTTCGGTCAATACTTGCGCGATGCGAAGGCGTTGTGCGCCACCAGCAACAAAACCTTTGATTCTATCTAATTCACCGGGGCTGAGGTAGCGAGCTTCTGCATCAGCATTCACGATAGCTTTCGTGACGATACTCATTAATGGATTCCTCCAAAACTAATGTAACCAGAGTTTGATTAAACTGGTACGACTTTATGTGGTTGATAGTCAAGCCTAACATCTTGATTTACATTTGCAACCAGATTGACCGGATTTTGTGTAAACCAGATGGAAAACTCAAATACCTCCCGCAAAATATTGTCCAGTATTATGTTGAGCATTTATTACTGCTCTTAATATTTTGTAACATTAATTTTCAGATTTGCTCATTTTGAGGCAACAGGGAACAGGGAACAGGGGACAGGGAACAGGGAATAGGGAATAGGGAATAGGGAACAGGGAATAGGGAATAGGGAATAGGGAACAGGGAACAGGGAACAGGGAACAGGGAACAGGGAATAGGGAACAGGGGACAGGGAATAGGGAATAGGGAACAGGGAACAGGTAGAGTTATTACCAATTACCCATTACCCATTACCAATTACCCATTACCCATTACCCATTACCCATTACCCATTACCCATTACCCATTACCAATTACCCATTACCCATTACCCATTACCCATTAACCTACCTATTGCTAGGACGACCTGTTAAAACAGCAGGAGACAAGCTAGACCAAGATTGTTTCACCAAATCAGCCTCAGCTTGTACACTACCCAAGTAGTTACCCGCTGGTAAAGAGGGATAGCGTTTGTAAGGTACTACGTCTTCACCAAAATAACGAGCATATTCAGGACTATTGACAATTCCCTCTACAGCAGCCCTTAAACCGCTATCAGCCAATAATTTGTTATATTGACGGATTTCGCTCTGGGTAGCTGGTGCGCGTCCCAACAGGTGACGGAATAAAAATTCAATTACCTTGGTATTGGGATAAGGAGTATAGAACCGTTTGCGATAGATTTCGGAACTAGCTAATTCCAGGACAAACTCACGCACGGTAATTTCACCATTACGTAATTTGCTATCTAAGTCAGAACGACGGAAATAACCAGGAACTTGACCACTAAATACGTCCATTACCTGACAGTAAATAGCATTAATTACCTGATTGGTTTCCGGGGAATTTGTGCCAGTAGTAGCGCGATAAATCCGAATTGGCTTGCGTCTGCTCGTGCCTACACCTACCTCTACAGACTGTCCACGTTCATCATTGAAAGAACGACCCAACTCAATAAACAAGGGTTTAGTCTTGTCCATTTTCTTACTTTGGGCTGCTAAATCAGCGATCGCCTTCGCTAAAATTGGTGTATTCTCAGTTTTAATCCGAGGCTTAACTGTTTTAAAGCTGGGAACAACCAAATCATCATTTTGCTTAGTTAGCTGGTTGTAAAGCTTTTCAGTATTGGGGAAGTTAGCAGCAGGTAAAGTGGGGAAGCGACGGTAAGGAACAGTATCTTCACCGAAGACTTGACGATATTCCACACTCTCCACCATAGAGTTAATAAAGGCACGAACACCTTGAGTAGCGAGAATTTGGTTATATTTGCGGATTTCTGCTTGATCAATCGGTGCGCGACCCAAGAAATGCTTAGTACCCAACTCAATTACTTTCGTGTTGGGATAAGGTGTATAAAACTCCTTCAAGTACAGGTTAGAGTAACCCAAACTTTGAATAAATTCCTTCACCGTAATTTCACCATTCACCAACTTACTTTCTAGACTCGTGAACTCGTTGAGAGAAATGTAAGGAGCAATATCTCGCTCGAAAATCTGCCGATAAGCACCGCTAATTACAGTATCAACAGCAACCTTATCATTACCAACTGCTGTTAATTTAAAGACCTTAGTTTGTTCACGTTGCTTAGTAACACCTTGATTAATGCGGAAATTAATATCTGGTTCAGTCCGCATTGCTGTAACTGCACCCAATTCCACAAAGCGCGGGGTTGCTTGTTTTTCAACATTGGCCAAATCTTCGCGGATAGTACCCACGCGCAACTGACGTAAAGACACACCAGCAGGAGTTAAATAGCGTTCGTAAGGAACAGTATCTTCATTGAAAGCTTGGCTGTATTCATCACTGTCAATGATAGCATCAACAACAGCATAGAAACCCTTCTTAGCCGCAATATCAAAATACTTATTGTTCTCTTCCCGACCATAGGTAGGACGACCTAATAAGCGACGGTGAATATACTCAATCGCTTTACACACATAGAGAGAAGTCCAATACATCTTGCGGAATAAATCCGACTTAGCCAATACCCGTACAAACTCACGGACAGTGATTTCGCCGTTTTCCAGCTTAATTTCTGCCACTTTCAGCCGTTGACCTTCATAAACATCACGACCGAAAACTTGTAAGTATGTAGCCTTAATTACCGCTTGGGTAGAACTTTCAGAGAACTTAACACTTGCTCCCTTGGCGGCTTTTTTGCCAATAGTTCCTGGTAATTGGTCTAATTTGAAGACTTTAGCTCCTAGAGTCCCTGGAGCTACACCACGGGCTTTAGGGTTACTAAGTTGATTATTGATACCAGGTCCTTGGTGAATCAAAATCCGGCGGGTATCCTTACTAAAAGGTGCTGGACTGCTGCTGGGGTTGCGAGTTTCTTTCGGGAAAATCGCCCCAAATTGAATTTCCAAGGGATCATTACCAGAACCATAAGGATGTTGATCAGGTAATGGCTGTTCATAAGCCGCAAAAGTTGTAATAAACTGAGGTACTTTACGGAAAGGCGCACTGTATTTGAACAGGTCTTGCTGTGGTCCCCAGTTGCGACACTCTTGAGCTTCTTGACCCAGACCCCGAATATAGGGTACTGTTTCTTCGCCAAAGTAATCGCTGTATTCGGTAGAATCTACCAAAGCATTAACTAAAGCCGCTAAACCGCCTTTAGAAACAATAGCAAAGTATTTTTGCACTTCTTCGCGGCTAGAAGGTCCCCGTCCTAAAATATGACGGAAAGCCAATTCAATTACCCGGCTGTTAATAAAAGGCTGGTAAAATTGCTTTTGGTAAAGGGGAGACTTAGCAAGACGACGAATAAACTCCCGCATGGAGATTTCGCCATTTTTAACTTTTGATTCCAAATCAGAAATAGACAAGCTATAAGCACGGGTAATATCGCGCTCAAATACTTGACGATAAGCCGCTTTGATCACTTCTGTCTTTTCGCTAGAAGACAGACCTGGCTTCATAGCGTATTTGGGACGATTTTCAGCCGCGTTAGAGTAAATTTGGGGTAGTTGTAACCCTTGTTGATCACCTGTAGGACGTTGGCGGACCTTTGTGGAAGGTGTAGGTGCTTGAAATTCTGTGAGCAATACATCCATGTACTGAGTCACAATTTCTGTAGCTGCCGCGTCTTTGCGGAAATAGGATAAAGAAGCCACCTTGATTTCCTGTAAAGCCACTATGGTCGCTTCAGAGGAACAAGCATTTTCAATAATTTCCCGTAAACCTCTGGTATTTACAGAGATGATATTAGGGTCACCAGCGACAATGGCATAAGTAGCATAGCGCAAGAACCAGGATAAATCCCGTAAGCTCTTGGCCATGTTACCCGGACCATAACGAGCGACGTTAATGGGTCTAAAGCCCGGAGGTGTGGGGCCGCCAGCAGAAGTATTGAAAATAGAACGCAGGTTTTCCAAGAAACCACCACGACTTTCAACGTAGGTGACTGTTCCTAATTTCATGCCCTCTTGCAGACTAGCACCAGCACCGACCATTGCCAATTCTCGTTCTTGAGGCTTTTCTAAGAAAGCCATAGGTGAACCACCAACGAAAATCCGGTTAGCAGCGCGAGAAACGATGATTTCGGAATTTTCTGTCAGAATTTGGGCGATTTCTAAACGTTTTGCCCCAGAGGCAAAATAACTGACCAGTTCACTTAGTTCACCTCTTCCTAAAAAGCGGTCTTGTTGTTCCGCTTGGGAAATGGTGGACACGGGTAGGGTTTGATATAGTTGCGGACGCGCAACTGAGCTTCCACCGCTTGCCTTAACACTCATTAGCTTTTTAAAACTCCTATCATAATCGTTTATGTGTTAAGCCTGAGTTATTTATTTTTTTTTAGGCTTGACATTTTTGCGTATTTGTGAATATGACGCTGGCAAAACCCAGTAAATTAACCCAGTTCAATTTTTAGATTAGAACGTTTTGTGTTGATGCTGTTGGTTTATTAAGAAGTATGTCGAATCTGTAATCTAAATTTGATATTTCACAAGATACATACTTCTATTTTTTGGGATGAACATAGATTTTATCCCATATTTTGCACCAATTTAATGATTAAGCTTATTCATAAAGGCAAAGGACAGACGGTAGACAAAAATGATCAAGGCTATATTGATACCAGCTTGGTAAACCGCTATCTTATTTTTTTGGTTATTAATGAGTTAAAGCGTTAGTAAATTAAATATGTATAAATATTCAAGGGTATGCCCACCTATAAAGTTTTCAATGACTGATTTTGTCAAACTTAAATGCTAAACAGCTTATTAAATAAACAATTATCTATAATCCTGGGCTTCGCATTAACGCAAATATACGCAGTAATTAGTTTATTGTTTGGTAAATTATGTGTAAGGACTAATTTATTACTATATTTAAATATAAACTAACGCATAGTCTTTTATATTGATAGAAATAATAAAAAGTAAATTTATAAACATAAACATAAACATAAAGCATATCCCTGACTTATTCGAGAACAGGACAGACGCAAGGGTGACAGTAAAAGTTATAATTTTTCTTTCGTAGTCAGGGCTTTAGCCCTGATTTTGTTCACTTAGTATCTCAAAAAGAGGATTAAAGTTCTGACTACGGGGAAAAAGCAAAAGAGGACTTTAGTCCTCACTACGTTAATCAATACTTATTAGTAAATCCTCACTAAACTAAACTTTTACAGTTTCTTGAGACTCTTGATGAATTGTTTGTGGATAATCTTCTTTTTGGAAGTAGTAATAGCTATGGGGTTCATTTTTAACGATGACACTATTAACCACCTGTCCTAAGACATTTTGTCCAGATTTTGCTAATAGTTCCCTAGCAAAAGTAGCATTAACAGAATCAACAATACCAGGACGAACTACTAATAAAACACCGTCGGCCATTTGTCCTAAAGTAACAGCATCAGCAGCGACATTTAAAGCTGGAGTATCAACAATTACATAATCATATTTATCAGAAAAATTTGCCATTAAAGTTGCCATTCTTTGAGAATCTAGAAGAGAGGCCGGACTAGGAGGAACTATGCCAGAAGTTAAGATATCTAAGTTAGGCATGACTTTTTTGATAGTAGCAGTGATTTCCTCTTCTTTAATAATTAAATTACTTAAACCTTGATTATTCATCAAGTCCCAAATTTTATGCTGAACTGGACTGTGCAAATCTCCATCTATGAGTAAAACTTGACGGTCCATTTGTGCCATTGCTGTAGCTAAATTGGCTGCTACCGTTGATTTACCTTCTTTGGGTACAGAACTGGTGACAACAATAACTTTTAGTTCTTTATCAGCACTCATAAAATTGAGATTTGCCCTTAACATTCGGTAAGATTCACTAATAGAAGAACGGGGGAAATCTCGAATGATAATACTTTGATTATAGGGATCAAAGTCTTCCCGATTACTAGAGTATCTTTTCCACTTACTGGCTGTAGGAATAACTCCCAATAAAGTCAGTCCCAGTAATTCTTTAGCTTCATCAACAGTCTTAATAGATTTATCTTGCAGTTCTAGAATATATATAGTAATCAAGGCTGCCAATATACTAATTAGGGCTGAACTTAAATAAGAACCCATAGCAGAGAAGGTAGATTCATCAGGAATTTGTGCTTCAGATATCTTAGTAGCGTTACCTAAATTTTGATTTTCGGCTATTCTGCTTTCCTGTAGCTTTTGAAGTAACAGAGAATAGGTAGATTGTGCTGCTTGTAGTTTACGTTCTAACTGACGCTGTTGTTCTTCTAATTTGGGTAAGTTATTCAATCTTTGTTTATAAGCAAATTGTAAATTTAATAAAGAATTGACTTGACTTGCTAAACCTAGACGGTTAGATTCTAATTCCACGAGTCTAGTAGAGAGTTGCTGTTGTAATGCACTTAATTGTAAATTACCTTGTGGTTGTAGTTTATTTTTACCTAATGCTTGGGCTATTCTCTGATCAATAACCCTGTTTAAAGAGATTATTTTGTCTCGCAGGTCTATAATTTCTGGATGACTATTCTCCAAAATAGTTTGCCTATTTGCCAATTTTGATTGTAGCTGTTGGATTTCTTTAAGAATATCTTGTATTCCAGAGATTTGACTAATAGAAGTCATTAATAATGCCTGTTCTGGACTCATTCCCAATTGTTGACTTATTACCTGAGACTGGGATTTAACATTAGCCAATTGAGATTGAGTATCGTTCATTCTTAATTGCAAATTAGCCATGATTTCTACTGCTTGAGTGGCTTCTTCCTGTAAAGAAACAATCTTATTTCTCTCTTTAAAACCTGCTAATTCAGATTCAGAGCGACGCATGACTAATTCGGCTTGTGGTAGTTGTCTTTCTATAAATTTGCGAGCTGCGGCTGCTTCGGCTCTGCGTGAAGATAAATTCTGCTCTAAATAAACTTTGGTTAGCTCATTTATAACTTGAGCAGCAGTTTTTGGGTTACTATCTGTGTAGGTAATTTGCAGAACATCAGCACCTTTAACTTCTTTGATAGTGAGGTTTTTGAGAAATAGCTTAGTTTTTAAAGCCTGTCCTTTATCATCTTTGAGTTCTAAACTGTTAATAGTTTTCTCTATTACCGGAAAAGAACGTATTATTTCTACTTCTGTGTTCATGGGATTACTTTGTTCCATGAGAGGAACTAATTTACCTATTTCTGTTCCTAGTCCGGTCATAGAAGAAGTAGAGTTATTTCTTTGAAAACGTAACTTACCTTCTGCCACATAAAGAGGTCTTTTCAAAGATGTTGCTAACTGTGATATCCCAAAAACAACAATACTAATAGATAAAGTTGCTAACCAACGACGTTTGAGAATTGTCCAATATTTTGTCGGTGATATAGAAGATTCTTGTAGTTCCATAATCATTAAATTTGGGTATTTTTAAGTTGTCGAGTAAATAGCTGTAATAACAGAAATTACTCTTTCTAAATCTTCGTCTGTTAGATTAGAGCCAGAGGGTAAACAAAGACCGCGCATAAATAAATCTTCCCCGACTTCACCACCAATACATTCACATTCAGAAAACACAGGTTGGAGGTGTAATGGTTTCCAGACAGGACGAGCTTCAATTTGTTGTTTAGCAAGTTGAAGACGAATATATTCTCGATCTGCACCAAAAGCCTCGGTCGCAACTGTTAAAGCCGTTAACCAGCGTGTGGAATGTCCAAAATTAGCTTCCGGCATAAATTCGATTCCTGGTAAATCTCCCAAAGCAGATTGATAAATTTCAAAATTGCGTCGTCTCGCTGCTACTCTTTCATTTAAAACTTGTAATTGACCACGACCGATACCTGCTAAAACATTACTCAGACGATAGTTATAACCGATTTCTGAATGTTGATAATGGGGTGCAGGATCACGGGCTTGAGTTGCTAGAAATTTGGCTTTCATAACTAATTGATCATCATCAGAAACTAACATTCCTCCACCAGAAGTAGTGATGATTTTATTACCATTGAAAGAGTAAATACCAATTCGCCCAAAAGTACCAGGAGAAAGTCCTTTGTAGGTAGCACCTAAAGCCTCGGCTGCATCTTCAATTAGGGGAATATTATATTGATCACAAACTTGGAGAATAGGTTCAATATCTGCACTTTGACCATACAAATGTACAAGGATAACTGCTTTTGGTAATTTACCAAAATAGGCACGTTTTTGTAAAGCTTCCTGCAACAATTCTGGGTTCATATTCCAGGAAATGCGATCGCTATCAATAAAAACTGGTTTTGCGCCTAAGTAAATGATAGGATTAGCAGTAGCAGCAAAGGTTAAAGTAGAACAAAAAACCTCATCTCCTGACCCTACACCAACTAATTGTAAGGCTAAATGTAAAGCCGCAGTTCCCGAACTGACAGCAGCAGCATAACCAGCGCCAGTTATTTGACAAAATTCTTGTTCAAAAGCATCAACATGAGGACCGACTGGAGCAATCCAATTAGTATCAAATGCTTGTTTTACGAATGCTAATTCTTGAGATCCTATATGGGGAGTTGAGAGTAGAATTGGTTTATTCATATTCACCTAAATAGCGCGTTTGCTGCTGAGTAATTTAGATTTGCCATTCAGGCATTTTCCGGTATTTAAATCAAACTCGTAATGATGACCTAGACAGCGCAGAATCCCTCCAGGTAAAACCTCTCCTACCTCCTGTAAGTCAAAACCTGCATGGGGACAATGGCGCTGTACCAAGTAATTATTTCCGTCGCAATGGATTGTAATTTGCTCTTGAAAATCCACTGAGTTTTCATAATCTTCTACAGCTTGCAAGGACCGAGAACAAGCAAATTTCAAGAGTCCTAAAAGATGGTCATTGTAGATATCTGGATTTCGCCATACCTGAAATCGTAAGGACAAAAAGAAGTCTTCCCAAGACAAAGAACCGTCTAACAAGGAAGGAAGCCATCTTGAGGCAAAACGGTATCCATAACTACATTCACCCATCTCTTCATATACCCCTTCTAAACCGGGTCGAAAATCAACCGCCCATTTCCCCCCTCCAGGTCCTGTGATATCAAAGCCAACTCGCATCTTGATTTTGCTGTTGAAGTAAGGACTCATTGCTAAAAGACGCTGGAAATAGTCGTAAAATGGTAAGTAAAGAGATGCGGTAGGTTGAGGGTAACGAGCCTTTAAAGCCAGAAGATTACCAGTTCTGGATTCAGCATAGTCTTGTACATAGGAGGTGCGATTGCTAAAGTGAAAATCATCCCAGATAGGATCGGCTGCTTTTTGATTTGTAGTCACATCAAAAGCATCACCTGGGAGCAAAATCATAGTATTTTTAATTTCCCCCTGCCCCAACCAGTCTACTACCTGCTGTTGATCTGGGAAAATTCCGGCTTCGATCTCTGCATTTGCCCAAGTCAGTTCTGAGTCAAGGAAACAGGGAGGACCAGCACAGGGCATAACTGTGACTGGTTCAACAATAGTAATCGCCCGTTCCATGTACTTAAATTTAGCTAGGCGCTTATTCTGAGAAAGTTCTCTTTTACGCTCTTCGGGGTACTCATAACAGATGGGATACCAAGAAGCTCCTGCTCCTTGCAGTGCTAAGACATCAATTACTCCACCTACTTTGTTACGGATGCTGCTAAGTTGAGATCCTGACAAGCGAGCATCATTGAGATTAAGTAGAGTCTGCTCATCAGCAACAATAACCACCGCCGAATCATGGTTCATTGGTGACTGTTCTGATACAAAGAAAATACTAATGCTCTCAGCTATTTCTATTGGTTGCCACTCAGGTAATTCGATAATTTCCCTTAAACCAGCAGCAGCAATTTTTCTCTTTAAGACTGGTGAGGGATAGTCAGGAATAATAACAGGTGTATTTGCTGGTATTTGGGACAAAAACCAAGGGTCAAGGTGATCTAAATGCTCATGAGAAATAGCGATGGCCGTTGGTTGCAGCAGTGCAGGGGTGATCAAATGTTGGTTAGCTGGGTACTGAAACCATGAACCCAAAAACGCCCCTTCGGGTGAAAACCAAGGATCAATTAGCACTTTAGCATTTTGAGTTTCTACTTGGAGGCCTGCATGACCGAGAGAAATAATTTTCATAGGGAATAGGGAATGTGTAGGGGTAATTATCCGTAGTTAAGCTGATCCTCTTTTACCTCTTGCGTCAATTAAAATTAGCTTCTTTAATCGCCCGAGCCGGCACACCTGCGACTATGCTGTTTGGCATCACATCTTTCATTGCTACTGAACCAGCACTGACAGTAGCCCAAGCACCAATTGTAACTTTTGGAAATACAATGCTTCCCAGCGCTAGAAATGCTCCCTCATTAGCTGTTGCACCACCGGCAAGGTGGGAGAGTGCTAGATGTACATAATCTTCGACGCAGCAGTCATGATCAACGCTTGATTTAGTATTAATAATTACGTGCGATCCAATTTTGGTATAGGGATGGACTATAGCACCAGCACAAACTACAGTACCTGCGCCTAAATAAACTTCAGGATGAACATAAGCATAAGGATGAATTACAGTTATCCAATTAAGATTTAATTCTTCTACTAAACGCTTTCTTACCTCATTTTCACCTATACCAATGATTGCATGAGAAAAGTTATCGGATTTAAGCTCACCCAGAGGACCAATAACCGGAATACCAAAAATATGCGTTCCCTTCTTTTGCAGATCATCATCATAAAAACCTACTACTTGATGTCCCGCTGCTATGAGTGTGCTTGCTACTACTTTAGCATGACCTCCCGCTCCAATGACAGCTATTCTTTCTTTATTCATAAGATTGTGAAATTATAGGGAAGTGACAATTAGATCTTCTACTTCAATAATGATGCTACTCAAAGATAAACCTACTCCAAACCCAGTTAAACACAGCCGACCACTAATTTTATTTATGCCTTGATTTAAGGCATAACGACTAATAGCAATGGGGATAGATGCACTACTAGTATTACCTATTCCTTCTACAAAAATAGGGACTTTTTCTTCAGGAAGTTTTAATTTCTTACGGATATAATCAACCATAAATTTATTAGCTTGGTGAAATACAAATAAATCAATATCTTCATGGCTTAAATTGCAATTTTCTAAAGCTCGGTTGACAAGTTCAGGAACTTCTTTAATTGAAAATGAGAAAACGGCAGCACCATCCATAATTAAATCATTTTCACTTCTATAGCTACCATCTTCTTGAATTTTAACAATTTTTGTATCTTCTGTAGTTGGTTTTCTCATACCACCAGCAGGAACTGTTAATTTATGATAATCATTAGCAATAGTTCGCCAGCAAGCTGTTAGTCCTTTGCTTTTTTTATCAAATTCTAAAACACAGGCAGCCGCTCCATCACCAAATAACAACCTCTCGGTTTTATCTTGAGGATTGACTAGCTTTGTAAGTGTATCTCCAACCACAAGTAATCCACATTTAATATCACCATTACTAATTAATTTTCCCAGGACAATTAGACCATGGGTAAATCCGGCACAACCAGCATTTATATCAAGAGTTAAAACACTTGTTTTTAGTCCTAATTGATGAGATAAAAGAAAAGAATTTCCGGGAATTAAATAGTCTGGAGTTTGGGTAATACACACCAGACAATCTATATTATTCTTGCTAATATTTGTAGTTTTTAAAAGGTTTTCTATAGCTTGGAACATCAGATTAAAAGCTGTAATTCCCTCACCGGCAACCTTTCTACTATAAATACCAATTGTTTGACTAACTCTTTCTATGTCTTCATCATCTAACACATCGGATAATTGATGATTAAATTCGATTTTTTCAGG
Source organism: Dolichospermum circinale AWQC131C (assembly GCF_000426905.1). Taxonomy (NCBI): domain Bacteria; kingdom Bacillati; phylum Cyanobacteriota; class Cyanophyceae; order Nostocales; family Aphanizomenonaceae; genus Dolichospermum; species Dolichospermum circinale. The sequence continues at coordinate 57,341 of NZ_KE384589.1, read as the reverse complement.
TAAAGCGATCGCAATGCCTCCCATACTGACATGAGGAATACTTGTTTTATTCATAGCATTTCCTTAACTTGAGAACGAATTTTTTTGTAGCGATGATTGTGATGTTCACTAGAGTGTAAATAAACCTTAACTGGAATTTTATAACTTTGTAATTTCTCTTGACAATAGGATTGAATCAATTGTCTCATTTTCCGTGCGTCAATTGATAAATCTGTGGGTTTAACTACAGCAACAACTATATTTCCTGTAATTGCATTTGCTTCACCAAAAACTGTTACTTGATCAATTTCCGGCATTTGGATGAGAATATTCTCTATTTCTTGGGGAAAGACTTTTAAACCACCGACAATAATCATTTCTGATTGACGACCAAGTATTTTAAAATAATCCCCTTTTGTTTCTACCACATCTCCTGTATTTAACCAACCTTGATCATCATAAGGATAGGGAGCATTCAAATAACTAACCATAGCTGAATTAGTTTTTATCCAGAGGATATTATCTACTATTTTCACTTGGTAATCTTCCCCACCTAACTTAACCCATTTACTTTCAGAACTTTCACTTTTAGTGGGTAATATTCCTAATTCTGATAGTCCATAAGTCTGTTTTAAACTTACCCCAGGAAAAGCATTAGCTAAAGCCAATAATGTATTTTCTGGCATTACTTCTGTGCCATAACTAATAATTTTTAAAGAACTTAAATCATAATTTTTATAAGACTCTGACATCAAAAGTAAATTCAGAAAAGTTGGAGAGACTGGCAATAATTCTATATGACAACTTTCAATTAATTGACAGATATTTTCTGGTTTTCTATCATCCGTTAAGACTGTTATTCCTCCATTAGATAATTGATATAATAGAGTGTTGATTCCTCCAATATGATCCAGAGATAAAAATGCTAAAGTATTGAGAGTTTTTCTGCCATGATTATATTTTGATAATAATTTATCACAGTCATGAAGCATTCCTTTGGGTGTGCCGGTAGAACCAGAAGAAAATAAGATAATTCCCGCTGATTCCCCTTTAATGAATTGAGATAAAGTAGTATTATCTACAATAGTTTTTAAATCTTGAATTACTAACTTTTCTTGTTTATCAATTGACAGAATATACCGAAGATTAGCGATATCAAAATATCTTTTTTGTTCTTGCTGATTAATTACACCTAAAGGGACTAATATATTTTTTAGCCGCATGAGTGCGAAGAATAAGGCTATAATTTCCGGGGAATAATCTCCTTGAAAACCAACAACAGATTTTTCTATACCTTCCTCCGACAAAATATAAGACCAGTATTCTATTCGTTCTAAAATCCAGTTGTAACTATAATTTCGATTATTCAAGATTAAAGCAGTTTTATGATCATAATCTGCGAAATAGGAGAAAAATCTCTCAAGATTATTCATGAAACACCTCCCAGATAAATAACTTGTCCTGTAATGTATTGACTAGCTTCACTAGCAAAAAAATCAATCACATTTTCCACATCTTTAAATTCTCCTAAACGACTTAAAGGCATTTTATTAACAAGATTTTGGATTTTTTCTGGAGATACTTTAGCAATCAAATCTGTCATAATTGGTGAAGGTCCAATGACGTTAACTGTGATGCCAAATCTAGCAACTTCTCTGGCAAAAATCTGAGAAAATTCTTCAATAGCTGCTTTACTAGATGCGTAAATTGCCTCTCCTTCAATGTGCATAGGAACAGCAACAGAACTAAAGTTGATAATTCTACCATAGTTTTTTTTCATCATCAACTTGGTGCTTTCCCGCGACATATTAAAAACACCAATTATATTGATATCAAGTATTTCTTTAGCAGTAGTTTCTGGCATCAACATAGAAGGATTCATTGACGCTATACCTGCATTATTAATCAGTATATCTAAATGATCAAACTTTTTTCTGATTTCTTGTATAACTCCTTTCACATCATTAATATTAGTTACATCTCCTCGATAATGATAGTATTGATTGTGTTGCAAAGATGATTGAGAACGAGCGAAACCACAAACAATAGCTTCTTGTTCTAAAAAATGTTTTGCTAAATGCAGTCCAATACCTTTAGTTGTGCCAGTAATTAAAACAATACGGTCTTGATAAAGACTATTTTGAAGATTTTTCATGGTTGAAGATTAGATGAGATTACCTACTATATAATCTGTCAATGTCCTAATAGATAAAAATGGACTTTTACCCTGGGACATAGTATGTTCATTAGCCAAGGTAATATTCAGGTTAAATGTATCTGCAATATAATCTTCAATCAGAACAATAATATTGACAACGTGCATAGAATCAAAAGGCGAATTTCCTCCTAAAATTCTCGTTTCTTCATCTAATTTTTTGGGCAAATTAATATTTGACTTATCTCCAACTTCTGCAAATGCCCTTTTGATGATTTTCATAACTTCTTCTCTCTTCGTCTCTAACATCTTATTCTCCTTTACTGTTAAAATAACCGATAACCAATTGGTATTTAAAGTTGGGTTATGGCTTGGCCACACTTCGTGAACGTTCCTCACGATATCCCCCTTAATTGTCATTTTTATAGACCAAATCAATGAGGTTTTTAATCGTTTTACTCTCGACTATAAGATTAACAGGAATAGATTTCTGAGCATGACTATCAATGATTGATATTACCGATAGTATAGCCACTGAGTCCCAGGCATCTCCTAAGCTTTCTAATACTGTTTCTTCTGTAAGTTCTGCACTATTTATTTCCATCGCTTCACCTAACATTTCTAGTATTTCTTGGCGATTATTCATATTTATACATCCTAAATTATATTCATTTACTAGTCTATCTAATAAGTAAAAATGAGCAGTTATTAATAACTATACTAAATCCGTTGAAATATTCTCGCCACTTTGGCACTATGTTGATAAATGAATATTGAGGAATATCGAGAATCAAAAAAAATAAGTTTGTCAGTTCAGAAATTCGGATTTTAGATTTTAGATTGAAGAAGAGTCAACCCAAAATCTAAAATATCAAATGATCAGCCTATATTACCTATATCAATGGCAATAATTTATCTGGATATTCCTACCATCTCCACTTTTTCATGACGGGATTTATTGGCACAGATTTGACCCCAATGTTGTGAACTGGATTGATTCGCGGACTTAGCCATAATCTGCTCAGAAATGTCGAGTATAGTTGGAGCTTGAAACAAAGTAATCAAGGGTAAATCTACATTAAATACTGAGCGAATTTCCCCAATTAATCTCACTGCAACTAGGGAATTACCCCCCAAATCAAAGAAACTATCTTGAGTTCCCACGGTGGAAATCTGAAGCACTTTTTGCCAAATTTCTATCAGAGTTTGTTCAACATGATTTTGGGGTATTATGGTACTTACAGTATCCCCAGTCACAGGCGCTAACATGGGAGCAGGTAAGGCCTTGCGGTCAACTTTATGGTTGGGAGTCAGGGGAAACTTCTCCAGAACAACAAAGTTAGAAGGAACCATATACTCAGGTAAGTGGGAAAGCAAGTATTCTCTCATACTTGCATGACATTGGTTGTTGTCCTGGTTGGAAATATAGGCTACAAGTCGCTTATCCCCTGGGATATCTTCACGAACAATAATTACAGCTTCTTGTACTGCTTCATGTCGGCTTAAAATTGTCTCAATTTCTCCTAATTCAATCCGATATCCCCGTATTTTTACTTGAAAATCTATGCGTCCTAAAAAGTCTAAAATACCATCTCTGCGGTAGCGAACTAAATCCCCAGTTCGGTATAAACGGGCGTTAGTGTCCCTACTAAAGGGATGGGGGATAAATCTTGACTGAGTTAATTCTGGTCTGTTTAAATACCCACGCGTCACCCCTGCACCACCAATATATAGCTCACCAGGGATACCAACAGGCACAGGTTGCTGATTATTGTCCAGAACGTATAACTCAGTATTGGCAATGGGACGACCCAGGGGAACCACTCCATTGACTTGAGCTAAAGTATGGGTTGCAGACCAAACAGTGGTTTCTGTTGGACCATACATATTATGAATCTGTCCGGGAATTATCTGTCTAAGTTCCTTTGCTAAAGCTTCGGTAAAAGCCTCACCACCGATCATTAAATTAGATAACTGCGATAAAGCTTGGCGGTTGGGGGTGTCTGCAATCAGTAAACTAGCCATAGAAGGAGTACATTGCAGATGTGTCACTTGGTGACGCTTAATCAAATCGGCTACAGATTCAGTGGTAGGTTGAGAGGCGATTCGTGTTTTCAATTCATTCAGTAGCGGTAATTGAGATAGTACCGTATCCGTATCCACACCATAATCAATCAGACAGGCAATTTCATTAACACCAATGGCTTTAATTCGATCTACCATCTGTACACAGGTATCCACTGTTCCAAATAAACTACTAGTTTCAAAGTAGCGTTCAAAGGAGAAATCTAGTACCTCATTCATATCTGGGTCAGACAAATGGGACACCGAAAACTGTCCTTTGTCATTCGTGGTTTTCTGCTTGAAGGTGGGGAAAGACCAGGCCGCAAGTTTGATTAAATCCAAAGAACTGGCCAAATATTGGCGCATTGGCTGCCGCACCAGTTCCTTTACTTTTTCCTTACTTTCCCCTACATAAGTATGTATCATCAAGCTGACAATTCCCTCGCCTGTATGTCCATTTTCTGTATAAGCTTGACGATAAATGGCAATTTTGGTCGCTAATTCTTCTAAACTTTGTCCCAGTAGGTGAGTTAAAATATTAAAACCCTTAGCTCCTGCCTCACGAAAGGTCTCTGGATTACCTGCGGCTGTGATCCAGATTGGCAGAGTCGGTTGAATGGGACGTGGTAGAGTTTGCACAAAACACCTTTCTCCCTTTCCGTTGGTAAGCTCAAGGCTTTCTCCCCGCCAAAGTGCCTGTACCTCCTCTATTTGCTCAAACATGATTTCCTTGCGGTTGGCAAATCTATCGGGATACAGGGCGAAATCGTTGGGTTGCCAACCAGCGGCAAAAGATATACCTACTCGACCATGGGAAAGATTATCTACTAAAGACCAATCTTCCGCCAGACGAATTGTGTTATGTAGTGGAGAAACACAGCTACCAGCGCGGATGTGGATGTCTTTAGTGATGGTAGCGATCGCTGCACTACTGACCACTGGATTGGGGAATAAGCCACCAAAAGCGTGAAAATGACGTTCAGGAGTCCAAACTGCTTTAAACCCATGAGCATCGGCAAATTTAGCCCCTTCTAGTAATAAGCGATATTTTTCCCCCGCATCTTGATTTCTTTCATGGCTAGAAAAGTAGAAAAGACTAAAATCTATGGATTTAGAGCGATTTTGCTGTTTTAAACTTTGGGAAGTGGCAGGTTTCCGCTCTGCTTTAGGGTTATAAATTACTACTTTAAATCCCCGTGCTAGAGTCCAGAGGAGTTCCAAAACTGAAATATCAAAGGACAAACTGGTTACAGCTAACCATACTCCTGGCGGTTCATGGTTAATTACCCCATCCATTCCTGTGAAAAAGTTAAGCACATTTCTATGTTCTACCATCACACCCTTGGGTTTTCCCGTAGAACCGGAGGTGTAGATGACATAACTGAGGTTTTCTGGTTTAACTTCTGTATGGGGATTCGTCGTCGGTTGTTGGCTAATTTCTGCCACCATTGCATCAATGGGAATAATCCTCAGATTCCCCATTTCCCGCGTGGGGCAATCTTCCCTGGTTGCTGCTAAATTGGTTAAAATAATGGGTGCTTGGGAATCTTCTACCATGAAAGCCAAACGCTCTTGAGGAAAATCAGGGTCTAGGGGAAGATAAGCCCCTCCAGCCTTATGAATTGCTAATAACCCGATCATCATTTCTAGCGATCGCTCCATCAGCAAACCCACCAACACATCCGGTCCAACTCCCTGTAAAATTAAGTAATGCGCTAGTTGGTTAGCTTGTGTGTTTAATTCCCGATAAGTTAATTGTTGTTCTTGAAAAACCACAGCAATAGCATCAGGTGTCCGCTCTACTTGTTGGGCAAATAAATCATGAATACATTTATCTGCCGCGAAAGGTTGTGCAGTCTGATTCCATGCTTCTAAAATCTGCTGTTGTTGGCTGAGATTAAGAATTGGTAACTTATCTAAAGATTGATCAGGATGTTCTAAACAAGCAGAGATAAAAACCTCAAGTTGTTGGACAATTTCCCTAGAGTCTGTATCACTCAATTCCCCCCTATGTACCAACTCACTGTCACTCCCATCCTCATAAGCCACAAAGGCCATAGAAGCATTCATAAAATCCCAGTCAGCCAAGTCTTTTAAAGCATCGGGAGTAGGAACAGATGCGATCGCTACCGGAAAGATTTTTGGCGACCACGGGGAGTTATTTCTAGAAAAAAGATTCCGCCCGTATTCCGTATCATGTAATTCAGGATAACGTCCTAATAGCGTATGTCTAAAACTACCTAAATTATTTATATAATCTAAATCCGCTGATAATCGCCCTTGAAAATCACTAAAAGACTCTTCCTTTTCAAAATTCACACGCAAAGGAACTATTTGCGAAAATAATTCAGGAGCAATGCCGCGCTGAGATTCCGTTTGTAGTCCTAAATCAAATTCCCCACTTGATTCGGCGGCTAATCGCACACAATAAGCTGCAAACATCACCAATAGATTTTTTGGTTCTACAGGTACATTGGACAAAATCCGATAACGTTGCAGTTGGGGAGATGAAAACTCTGGTAATTGATGGGATATTTCTCGCCCTAAATAGGGATGTTGAAAAGGTGTAAACTTTGTTAATCTTTCAACCCAAATTTGTTCATAACGAGATACAGCAATATTCCGCTGACTAATTGCCTTTTTAGTTTCCGTGTCAATTACAGGTAAAACATCACCAACCCGCACACCATAATATTGTTGCAACTCTTGAAAAGAAATGTCCTTTCCATTTAATGTTTTTAAATTACCAAATTGCACCGCCCCGTCTATGGTAGCAATACTAATTCCTTCCGCTTTTAAATTCAGAACTTGTCCAGGAGTTCCATATTCAGATATGATTGGCCGCGCAGAACCGACTACAACAACTCCTCCTGGTAGCCAGATTTTAGGTTGACCTAATTCATTCCGATAACCTGCCTGGTCTAGCCATACCGGACCAAAATCCAAGGCTCTAACTAAATTGCAAATATCCTTACTGCTGACATCATAAGATATTAGAGAAACCGGACGATGTTCATAACCAAAATAAGTTCGTTGGGATAAATCCTGGGGTATTGGTTCAACATTACCAGCGATTAATTCTTCTGTCAGTTCATCAAAAGAAGCGATCGCAGCATCAAAGCAGCTAATATTTAAAGTAAAGGCTGTATCATCTGGGCGAATTGGCACTATTTTTTGTTTAAAAATAGGTCCAGCATCAACTTGGGAAACGACTTGATGCCAAGTGACAGCGTGTTCGGTCTCACCGTTGAGTAATGCCCAGGAAGTTGCGTATAAACCAGCGTATTTTGGTAGTGGAGCATCATGATAATTAATGGTCGCTTTTTTCGCTCTAGCAATTACATTTTTGGGAATAATCCATTGAACATTATTAATACTAAAAAGATAGTCATATTCAACGCTCAAAAGTCTTTTGTGAAAAAGATTGCGAGAACCTATGTATTCAATTCCATGACTTTCACACCATGCTTGTAATGAATTATCCGGCGAATATACTCCTAATAATTGGCAATTTTTGAGTAATAAAAGTTCTAAACAATTGATAGATAAAGTCCCATTACCAACAGCAAAACAGGAAAAATCGATCATAAATTATTTTCTCCTTTAAATATGGATAAGATTGCTAGGAACTTGAAATTTTGGAGTTTCTCCTGGAGAGTAAACTGCTTGATCTTCGGTATTGGTAAGAATTATTGACCCCGCACCAATAATGTTTTCTTTGCCAATATTTATGGCATTTCTAATAGTAGCATTCATGCCAATAAAAGTGTATTCTCCTACGATTACTCGTCCACCAAAGACAACATGAGAAGCAAGAAAACAATGATTATTAATTATCGAATGATGTCCAATATGATTACCACCAGCAAGAATACAATTATCACCAATAGTCACTTGAGGTTCTATGATACTATTTTCTAAAATCAAACAGTTTTCACCTACAGATATATTATGATAATCAGCCTTAGAACTGATATAGGAAATGAAACCATATCCTCTATTTTTGGCATTATAATATTTTTCTGCCCGTAGCTTATTCAATCTTTCATAACCGAGAGGAATAAACAACTTGTATTCAGTTGGTGGATAATATTTTTCAAGTTTTTCATAAGCCACAACTGGTAAATCATGGAAACTTTCTGATGTCATGTGAGATTCATCAACGGTAAATGCGATTAATTGATAATCTGAATCATGCTGGAGATAAAAGTAAATAGTTTCTGCAAAAAAACTGTTGCCAAAAATAACAACTTTGTCCATAAAATTCCCATCCTTGAGTTGATATCTATAAGACTGACGCAAATTTCACATCAAGATATGATCTCATGTTTGTAGTCAGGGCTTTAGCCCTGATTTATTTATTCTTGACCCTTACCTGATTTATTTATTCTTGACCTTTAAAATCCGGCGCAGTTGCATATCCTTCCTGACTGATATTTTCACGCTTCAGGACTTTCCAAAATGTTAATAGAAGAATTTTCAAATCTAGCCAAAGATTCCAATTATCAACATACCAAATATCCAAGTTAAATTTTGTTTCCCAGCTAATAGCATTACGACCATTAATTTGAGCTAGTCCTGTAATTCCTGGTAAAACATCGTGACGACGAGCTTGTTCAGGAGTATAAAGTTCAAGATATTGCACACGCAAAGGACGTGGACCAACAAAACTCATATCACCCTTGAAAACATTCCACAATTGAGGAAGTTCATCTAAGCTGGTTTTGCGGATAAAATCACCAAAGGATGTTAAGCGTTTTTCGTCAGGTAATAAATTACCTTTTGCGTCCTTTTCGTTAGTCATGGTGCGGAATTTATAGAAATTAAAAATCCGAGCATTTTTACCTGGACGGGGTTGCATAAATAAAACTGGACTCCCCATACGCAAATAAATAGCACCTGCTACAATTATCAGAATAGGAAAAAGAAAAATTATGCCGATAAAAGCGACAAATCTATCTAATACTAATTTGATAAATCTGCTAATCCATCTTAGGTAAGATTGATTATAATTCCTAGTTTGTGATTCGCTATTTCTCATGTTTTTCTACTCTGTTAATCTTAATAAATCCTGATATGGCTTACGCTACGCTATCAGATATTTATATTATTCTTTGCGTCTTTGCACCTGTGCGCGAAACAAAACCCTTATTAAAAATATAGCGAAAATACAAAAGATAATATAGCCATATTGTCAATACCTTTAATCATTATCTTTAATTGTATAAGTATATAAATTTTTATTTCCTAACTTGGCATTAATTGGTTGATAAAGCTTAATTTTAATAGTCTCATTATTTTCTTTTTGATCATCATTAATAATTGGTATTGGTAAATATTTGTACTGTTCTCCAGCTTTAAATGTCAACTGACCATTTCCTAACTTATAATCTATACCATCATTCTTGGCTGTACCCCCTATAACTGAATAATTAACAGTTACTGTTTTCCCACTCATGTAATTTAGTTTTACTAAAGGATAATCCATATTTAAAAATTCACTTCCACTGGCTGCACTTACATGAAATTCAACTTGCGGCAATTTATTGGTCATACTATAATAAGTATTTGATGTCCAACTTGTAGAACCATTAGAACTAAACACTTTAGCTTTTACCATAGCACTTTTAGTTAGTTTAAGCGGACTAGTATAAATTGGAGAATTTTGATTTGGTTCGCTATTATCAATAGTATATCTAATAGTTGCATTAGGTATTTCACTCTCGATATTCACAAGAACTTTACCGGTGATTATTCCGTCTTGAACCGGACTAATAACAGGTTTTTCGGCTTTTAATTGTGGACTAAAAACTACATATTTGGCTGTTTTATCTTGAATGACAATGCTTGTTACTGGACGACGATCTTCATCAAAATATTTCTGTCCTGATTTTAATTTTATGGTTTGCGTTTTTCCCGTGAGATTAAAATATATAATTCCTCCTTCATAAGTTCTGGAATAAAGACGATATCCTTGACTTTTATTTATTTCCTGTTGGTCTGTTGCTGGAGAAGTTGGATTACCCAAAGCACTTTTAATTTCTATATATCGTTTTGGATCAATCTCTTGACTTTGATCATTATCCATACTTAAAAACCGATTTTCTCCACCAAAAATTAAATATCCAAGGTACATATCATGAATAAGTTCATCTCGGTCGTGTGTATGAGGTTGATAAATTTGTACTTTGTTGGTTGCAAAATTTTTCATTCGCAAATAAATCTGATAAATTTTATCTCTAGCATAATTTCCATCTTGATTATATATCTCACCAAGAAAATCTTCTAAAATAACTCCATCTGTATTCGCAAATATTTGATTATACTGAGTTTCATCAGCAATACTCCCTTCATTACAAATAATTTTAATATCGGGTGCTAATTCTTTAATTCGTTTGAAAAAATGCTTGACAGATTGCAAAAACTCTTGATTATTTTGGGGAAATGGTTTCTCCCATTTAACGTTTTTTATAAAATTATTTTTTTCATCAAATACACCATATAAATTGTAATTAAAAGCGCAGTTATCCAATCCTAACCAAATATTTTGATAGGAATTTTTTTGTAGTTTATTACGGACATATTTTTTAATAAAGAAATTTATATAACGTTCATCAGTAAAATTCACACCTTGGGCTTTTTCTTTTGACAACCATTCAAAAATTACAGGTTTTTTTTGATCTTTATACTTAGCAGTAACCCATAATGGTGGATGATTTTGATTTAATTCGTCAGTTTCATATTCCTTTAATTCAGCATAGGGAAAATAAGCATATTTATTTTCATCCTGAGAATGAAAGTGTTGAAAACGACCCTGAATTCCTCTAATAGCTTCTTGATTCATGGCTTCAAAACTATCATAATGAGCTAATCCTATATAAGCTCCAACTTTTGACCACTGATCATTATAAGGAAATACATAGTAAAATCCTCTTTCGTTATTAATAACTTTTCTTGTTGCTAATGCAGATAAGTTTTGTGGAAATACTCCATTTTGGAAAACTATAAAAATGCAGATAAAAAGAGCTAATAATACCGGATATTTGTTCATAATTATTGCGGATTTTTTAATGTTTGTGAATCGCTATAAGTTTGGTGTCTGAACTTGAGTGTATAAAGCTGTGTGCATTTTAATAATTTGGTTTATGTCATAATCAGCTATTTTTTCTCGTCCTTTTTTACTGATAATTCTCGCTTTTTCTGGATGATCTAATATCCATGTCATGGCTTTTGTTATTCCCTCTATATCACCCACTTCTACAAGTAAACCACACCCATTTTCTAATAAGTCTCTAGTTCCGCGAATATTTGTACCAATTACTGGAGTTTCTAAGGACATAGCTTCCATTACACATCTGGGTAACCCTTCTTGCTCGGAAACTAAAATTGTGGCTGCTACGGTACGCATTAAAATAGGAATATCTCGACGTATTCCTAAAAATCGGACTTGATTTTGAATATTTAATTTAATTGCTAACTGCTGCATTTCCTCCATTAATATTCCGTCTCCAGCAAAAACTAAACAGGTTTCAGCTCTGTTTAAATTACAGTAGGCTTTTAAGATATCTGACAATCTTTTTCGGGGAATAAATTCAGCTACTGATAACAGCAATTTAGTGTTTGCTGTTAGTCCTAATTCTTGACGTAATTTCTCAATATCTTCTAAAGAGATAGAATCAGCTTTGTAATATTGCAAATTTACACCAATTCCTGGCATATAATTAAGCCGTTCTGATGATACAAGTTTGTATTTTTGAGCGGCTGCTTGATCTTCACGATTAATTACTACTAAATAGTCCGTCCAATAGCCAGCTAATTTTTCTAAAAATAGGAATAAAGCATTTTTCAAAGCTTTACCTCCTTGGTAGAAATGAAAACCATGGGCTGTATAAATGACTTTTGTATTAAGTTGCTTTTTCAGGTTTTTTAAAGCATAGCGAGTTACAAAAGCTGCTACTGGTGTGTGAACATGAACTATATCATATTTCTCTTTTTCAACTATTTTCTGAATCATTTGAGGAGCAGCTATTAAATTCAATGGATTTAGGGGATTTCTTGACCATTCTATATCCCAGACTTGATCAAATGCGGCTAAACATTGAGCGTTTGCACTGATTCCCCGCGCCATTGCATCTACTTTGCAACCATGAGACCGGAAATGTTCGACAAAAGGTAAAAGAAAGGCATTAATAGTGCTAGGAATTGTTGTTACTATTAAAATTTTATTCATTTTTATTTAGAGGTTGATAGATAATTTAAAAGGATTTTGTCTGGCTTGATAACCATGTCTGCGTTTGTTCTTTGACATGGTTGTAGAATTTAATTCGGCGTTTTTGCAAAATATCTTCTCTGTAATTTTTGGCTTTTTCTAAATTGGAAATTGACATAGTTGCTAAACGGTATGGGTTAGTGACAACTTCTCGGATTTTATGTGCCAGTGCTATGTGACAACCAGGGTTAACCATATCCTCCTCTGGTAATAATTCGGGAATACCCCCTACATTTGAGCCAATACAAGGTAGCCCTCGCGCCATGGCTTCAATCATGGCTTTTGGTAAGCCTTCCTGGTATGATGGGAGAACGAAAAGATCCCCTTGATCCAATTGCTCAATTACTTGATCTCTGGTGGATAAATATCCGCCAAATGTGACTCGCTTATTTATACCTTTTTCCGCTGCCAATGTTTGCAGTTCTGATTTGTACTTACCATCTCCTACCCAAATTAGTTGTATATCTAACCCTTCTTGTACACAAATTGCAATGGCTTTAATTAAGACATCTGGTGCTTTATAAAGTTGCGCTAATGTACCTACGCTAATAAGCGTAAATGATTTTATACCTGTTCTTGGCTCTCGCGGTGCAGCCGCAAAGGCTGAGTTGGGTAAATCAATACTGGAGAAATAAGTGGAAAATGCCCCGTTTTTTGGCGGATATCGCTTTTGTAATGAGTATTCTGTTACATAAGCAGCAGCGGTAGCATTGGCAGTATGACGTTGTAATTGCCACGTTGACCATCTCCGAAAAATTGCTCTCAAAGGATGCTTATAAGCACCAGGGGCAAAGACATCATAAGGATCATTAACTACTTCTATGCCATAAGGTCTTGAAGATGCTAAACACCGCCAGACAATTGCACCGATATCACAGGATAAACGCATTTGTACGGCTTTCGTATTCGCTAACGCAGCGATCGCAGTTTTTTTGATATGAGTATAGTTTCTTACTAAGCCTGATCCGCCTTGATAGTCGGGTAAAGGTATCGCTTTGATTCCTGGTCCTGAAGCTTGATTCCAGCCGGATGGTGGTAATTGATACGGTTTTGCTCGTGCCAATATCTTAACTTCATCGTATACGTCTAAATATCGAGACCAGAAGTGATAATCTAATGATTGATTTGGAGTCCACAGCATACCATCACTTGTGATTCCAAAGTGGGCGCTGGCTGTTACTAATACATCCATTTTTTTAAGCTTAATTTTTATGTTTTGATTAGGCAATTATGGTAAATTTCTATTAGTCCTTTGGCACTATTTTCCGTGGAATATTTACTTTTTATCCAGGCTCTTCCAGCCTGAGCAAGGTCTTGAGCATATTGGCGATTATTGATGATGTCAATCGTTGATTTAGCCATGCCTTCTAGGTCTTCTACTTCATGCAAAATTGCTGTTTCTCGATCTTTGACCGCTTCTATTAAACCGGGGATTTTTGAACCAACAATTGGCAATCCTGCTGCATTAGCTTCAATAGCAACTAGCCCAAATCCTTCATGAAAAGAGGGAAATAAAAAAACGTTAGCACAAGTCATTAATGCCGGAATATCGTCACGCAGTCCGATTAACTTAACTGCATTTATAAGTCCGAGTTTAGTGATATTTTCTGTAATTAATCCTCGTAATGGACCTTCTCCTACTAACAACAGTTTGGCTGTAGGAATCTTTTCTACAACTTTTTGGAATATAGAAAGTAATCCTAAATGATTTTTTTGTTCTATCAATCTTCCTACATGAAGAATAATCGGGGTGTCTTCAGTCCAACCAAAGGAATTACGCAACTCTTTCCATTTTTCAGGTGTTGCTAAATCGGGAATATTCACACCATAATTTAAAACAAGACCGGAATTTTTTATGTTTTGATCAAAACCTGTCAAACTATCAATTACTCCCTGAGAACAACCTGTAACTAAATGAGAATTTTCCAATGCGTAGCGAATACTAAATTTTGCGTAAATTGACCGTAATTGTCGAATTACAAAACGACGAGTTAATGGTGTTTGGGGAGTAAAAAATTTCGTATTATGAAAGGAGGTAATCACTGGGATTTCTAATTCATTACCTAGCCAAGTACCAAGACCGCTATAAGCTTCTAAATGGTTATGGAGAATCTGGTAATTTCCCTCTATGATAATCCGTTTTAAATTGTTAATAAAGCCAAAATGAGCAAAATTTAATTGACAATGAAATACTTTTGCACCTAATTCTTCTGCAATATTTGCTAATGCACCTACATTTTGTCCTTTACAACAGAAATCCATCTGATATTGGTTTCTGGGAATTTGTCGCAGCATAGAAAGTAGCCACATTTCAATTCCACCTCTATTTAAACTGTTAATTAAATGAAGAATTTTTAACATAGGTAATTGCTCATGGGTAATTGGTCATTTAGTTATAAAGGGGAGTTTGTTTTCTCTCATTGATAAGAGGAGGGTGAGAGAGGAGTATTTTTCTGTCAGAACTGCTAAAAATTACCAGAGAAGGAACACCACCAACAGTGATTAAAAAATATATAAGATTGTCCAAGTCACCTATCAAAATTGTAAAACTGAAATTGATTAACATTGGTAGCAATAGTAAGCGAGTATCTACTTTTGAATACCCTGCCAAAGAACGTTGAATTAATCCAACAACTATCCCCAGAACAATATAAGAAAAAGGTACAGCAAAGGGTCCAAAATTTAGCATTATTTCTCCAGCAATTCCGTAAACTTTGGAGGATACCCACACTCCAGGAATATAAGAACCCATACCATAAAGTAGGTCTGTTCCTTCTTTCGATTTATTTGGTGGTTTTTCGGGATAAGGCCAAAGTTGTTGGGGAATTAAAAGAGCAAATGCTGAATAATAAGTTCGTCCCCAAGCATATTGGTAATCACTATCATCGTCCATTAATCTATATAGCATATAAGCATGAACATCGGTTCTTCCTAAATCTCCTAATAATAAGTTCTCCCAAGTTCTCCCATTTTCTGCTGTGTATTCTTCCCTAGCTTCTGCTCCCTGTAAGGCAGTTTCAAATCCTTCAGTTCCCCCTGATTTTAAAAATCCATAAAAGTACATGAAAAATATGAAAAATATCATCCCCATGAGGATTTGTTTTTTATTAATTTTCCTCAGCCAAAAATGAATCATTCCCGCTGCCCAAAATAATGCCCATATTGTATTACTACGACTACCTCGCAAGCCACCAAATAGTAATTTAATTACAAAAAATATGACCAAAACTGTAATCAATACAGGCCATGTTTGTAATCTTTTTTTATCTTTAGCATAGACAGAAAATGCCATCATTGCTAAATTAGGAAAACTTTCACAAATCATTAATAACCAACCTTGTCCTACTCCGGCTTCGGTTTGTTTATCTGCGAAAGCATTGATATAACCAATTAACCCTCCATACTGGCTATAAACTAATATTTGTAAAACTAAACAAACAATTAGTCCTATCCCCACAATTAAAGGAAAACGTTGTTTATTAATCATCCAAACTGTTTTTTGATTTCTAATTGATCTTTTTTGAAAAAATTCAGAAAAATCTATATTTCTAGAAACGCGATAAATTAAAATACCTAATAAGTTGAGAATTGCCATTCCACCTACCCAGGGTCTCCAGTCTGGAGGTGGTATTAAATCACTACCTAACCAATTATTCCAACTAACATGAAGTAGGGGTGCTAAGAAGAAAAAATGAACACCTAATAAACCCATAACGCCTACGGGAGAAAAGATATTTAATCGCCCCCGAAACCATTGCACAGCGTCAATACCAATGACAATTCCACTCAATGTTACTGGAATAATAAACCAGTGCAAAAATTGATTTGTAGTTGGCAGACATCCTAGCAATACAAGGAGACAAAAGAAAACGGAAATTATTAAACTATCAGGATAAATTGTTTTCCTGTGAAGAGACTGTTGATTCATAAAACTATGTTGTTGAATATTTAATTTTGATAAATCTGTTCTAATTGTTTGACGGCTTTTTCAATGTTGAAATTACTGTCTTTCATGATTTTTAAAGCCTCAGTTTGATTAATCCCTGGGACTTTATTTTTCCAAGTTAAAATTGCTTCTGCCCAAGTATCCGCTGATTCACTTAAAGAAAGTCGCTGCACTAGGGGTTTGATTACATCACCTTCCTGGGGAACAACATCGGAAATTACGGCAGGTAATCCCGCGCACTGTGCTTCTAACCGTACATTTCCTAATCCTTCAAAAAGGGATGGGAACAGGAATACATCCATAGCACCTCGCATTAATCGGGCAACATCAGCACGAACACCTGTAAAGATAACATGATCCGTTAAGCCTAATTCGGAAGCTTTTTGTTCTATTTGCGATCTCAGTGAACCCTCTCCTACTAACAAAAGACGCATTTTCGGTTCTCTTTTGACTACTGCTGCGGCAATATCAAGGATAAAGGTATGGTTTTTTACTTCAACAAATCTACCTATGTGACCAATTACAAAAGTATCCGTAGGGATACCAAGTTCAGCCCGGAGAGCGGCTGCATCAATTTTATCTGCATAAGGGGTGATATCCAGACCATAATTAATAGCTTGCCAACGGGGGTTAGATTTGTCACTCGAACCAAATAAGGCTGCTACCGCTTGGTTGTTGATTCCTAAACCCATAGTTGCATAGCGGTTAATCCAAGATTTCATCCAGGTATAATATAAGCGGCGATAAAGTCCCCCTTTCGTGGCTATAGCTAATGTGTCTGTGTGACAGTGAGCAATGCGACATGGTATACCTGCTTGAGCGGCTAGACGCAAAATATTACCACTGAAGAGATGTACGTGACTATGAATAATATCATAGGGTTCATGTTCACGCAAAATCTGGCGAAATTTGGGAACGTAAATCCAGGGTCGAGAGGGATAGGGACAGGTAATAATTTGACTGTTGAGAGCGCGTGCTTCTTGGTCATAAGCACCGGGTTCTGTGCTATGGACTAAAAAATCCATTTGGAAGCGATCGCGGTCTATATGCTGTAAAATTTGCATCAGCCAAGTTTCAATTCCCCCCCGATTCATACCCCCTAAAACATGAAGAATGCGTCGAGTTTTTTGAGTAATTTCTCTATTTGTGTGTTTGATATCTTTGGATGCGATGTACGGCATGAAATATGACTCCTAATGTAAAAATTGTGCGGACTATTTCGGCTATCATCAGTGCTATTGCTGCCCCTTTGAGTCCATTTTTAGGAATAAACCAGAAGGAAGCGATCGCGGATGTACTGGTGACTACAATGAATAAGGGAATTTGCGTACGAAAATATCTAGCAGCGGTCATTCCTTCACCGAGAAAGGAGGAAACATACCCAATTCCCGCTGTCACCATTAACCAAATCAGAAGCTCAGTATATTTGGCGTATTCTGGTTGGTAAACAATAGTTAAGATTTGCCCACCAGCAACCCAAGCGACTAAAATACCGGATAACCCCAACAGACAAGCAATAGCAACAAGTTGGAGGAGAAGTTTTTGGTACGCGCTAACGTTCCCCCCCGCGTAGTATTTTGCCAGTCTAGGACGGGCTGCGCTACCTAATGCACTGACTACCATGTTTCCTGCCACTATCAGGTACGCAAGGGCAGCAAATACACCGAGTTCTTTTTTGCCTAAAGAATGTTCGAGAAAATAACGAGGAATATTAGCATTCAGGGAAATCAACATCATTACCAAACCCAAAGGCAAGGATAACCAAATTAACTTCCTGATAGTTCCTAATTGCCACCGAGGTTTTGCTGTCCTTCCCTCCAGAGAATCAGGAATTTCACCTTCTGATGTAAATTTATTAATCAACCACCGATAACTAGGGATATCCCAGATCAATAAAATACAAGCCCAAGCTATGACTAACCCCAAGACACCCCAAATAATACTACCTGATATATAAGTACCTATACTTAACATCAGTAAAGATAAAGGACCTTTCATCATTACAGATATGGCCATGCGATCCATTTTTTCATGTTTCTGAAGCAGTCCATAAAAAACATCGCTAATTGATTCTAATCCTTTAGCAAAACCAATCAAAATTATGACTATTGCTGTCTCATCTTTATATCCTGTCGCTAAGGTAATCCATAAGATTATTGGTAATGCTAACCCTGTGGTGATCAATCTTAAACCTAAATAATCATTGAAAAGATAATGATTTTTAGCATCTGTTGTTTGAATATCTCGTAATTGGAGATTACTAAACATCATGACTGGGGCTGTTACTGCTAATCCTAAAGTAAATGTCCCTACCATTTCTGGATTACCAAGTTTAGCTAAAACTACTAACATTCCCCATTGGCAACCTGAATAAATTAGATTACCAATGAAAGTCCAAGAAAAATTACGACGTAGGGTTATGTTTTTATTTTTTGGCATTGGCTTTCGTCATAATCTTAATTCTTTTTCTTTCTGCCATGCCAAATACAAAAACTATTTGATAACCATCCACACAAGCTATCCATTTACCATTATCAAGTTGATGTGGATCAATATTGTGCATACCAATTTTATTCCAACCTGCACCACTTCCTTTAATCACTGGATTATGGATGATCTCTTTTTCTTCATAGTTAGTAGTTGTCAAATTGGTAATTTCATAAGCCCTAACTTGATTACCATAAAAACCCACCACATCCTGTGTATATCGGAAAATCTTGCCATCAGATACTATTACCCTTCCTCCCGGTCTGGATATATGAAAATTTCCTTCTATTAAAGGACTTTGAGGATGCTTGACCCAATTTCCCATTAATTCATCAGCATAGTAAAGATGCAGTATATTACCCTGGGGAGATGTCGTAAACATCCACCATTGATCATGGAAATTGAAAATTGAAGAATCTACATAATCGCTGCCTTCTAGTAAAGTTTTAACCAATGTCCATTTAGTAGGAAATTCAACTGCTTTATATAGCCTAATTGCATTGGCTTTATAGC
This sequence comes from Dolichospermum circinale AWQC131C, assembly GCF_000426905.1. Classification (NCBI taxonomy): domain Bacteria; kingdom Bacillati; phylum Cyanobacteriota; class Cyanophyceae; order Nostocales; family Aphanizomenonaceae; genus Dolichospermum; species Dolichospermum circinale. The sequence goes on along the minus strand of NZ_KE384589.1, from coordinate 37,928 downwards.
TTTCTGGAATCATATAGTATTCATTTTGGAACTTGAATACATAAGGATAAGATAAATGAAAATCTTCCCTAATTATGATTTGTTCATAACGCCAATTCAAGCCATCTTTGCTAGTTGCAAGTCCTATCTCTCCTTTAAAATTCAAACTATTTAGTACCTCGAAAAACATATACCAAATCCCATTTTCACAAACCATAAATGGATCAGCAACTAAGTCTGCTGGTATATCTGTAACATCTTTGGCCGTCAAAACCGGATTTTTGATATTTTCTGGAGAACTTAATTGAAAAGGTGATTCCCCTGTATAAATTCCTATTGACCAATCACATTTTCTTCTCACAAAAGTTCTCACTGTTTTTTTGAGGGAAGATAAATAGTTTGATTTGGGAAAATCTTTGATCTGAACTCTATTACTTAATTGCATGATTTTCATTGAGGTTGATTTAAACTATGAAGACTGTTTATGCACCTGTTGGCTCGATATTTGCTAAAATATTTACCGGCCTATGGGAGGTCTGATTTGCATATTTAGCTGCATCTAATAAACTGCTTTCTTCGGGGAATTTCGGTTTGTAACCTGCTACCAATTGCGACAGCAATAAAATAATAGAATTGGTATCATTTCTGGCAGCTACTCCTAGCAATTTTTCTACAGTAATATTCAAAGAATTAGGAATAATCCGACTTGCATTTTTCACAACTAATAGTTTTTCGTGTTCAGTATTTTCATACTCTTCCCCCTCAATAAACAATTCCTCAAATAGCTTTTCTCCTGGTCTTAAACCTGTAAATACTATGTCAATATCTTTGTTAACTTCATATCCCGAAAGATGAATTAATGCTTTCGCTAAATCTACAATTTTCACCGGTTCACCCATATTTAACATTAAAACTTCACCACTACGACCCAGAATAGATGCTTGCAAAACTAGTTGAACTGCTTCCGGTATGGTCATGAAATATCGGCAAATATCAGGATGAGTAACTGTAATTGGTCCCCCTGCTAAAATCTGTTTTTGAAACGTAGGAACTACACTACCACGACTTCCTAAAACGTTGCCAAAACGCACAGCTACATAGGATTTACCACTTTCTTTTGCAGCTTGTAAAACTAACATTTCTGCTACTCTTTTACTAGCACCCATGACATTAGTAGGATTAACTGCTTTATCTGTGGAAATCATCACAAAATGTTCAACATTATATTGCAATGCTACTTGTAGTAAATTTCTCGTTCCCATTACATTATTAGTAATTGCTTCTGCGGGATTTAATTCCATCAGAGGAACGTGTTTATGAGCCGCAGCATGAAAAATTACATCCGGTTTAAATCTCTCAAAAGCGTGTTCCAATCTCGACTGTACTCTAATATCAGCAATGAAAGTATAAATCTGTGGTATATTAACATCCGGTGCTGATTTATGATTATTTTTCAATATTTGAATCAGTTTTTCGAGTTCTTGTTGGATATTAAAAACAGAATTTTCTCCATGGCCAATTAGGATAATTTTAGCTGGATGACAACGTAAAATTTGTCGGCATAGTTCACTACCAATTGATCCTCCTGAACCTGTGATTAATACTGTTTTGTTCTTGATAAATTGGGCTACTCTTTCTAGTTCTGTCTGAATGGGTTCACGTCTGAGTAAATCCTCAATTTTGATGTCTCTAACACTATCTACTCTTACGCGACCATTCAGGATTTCATATATTCCTGGCAAGGTACTAGGTTGCACTCCATTGTTTTGACAAATATCTACAATTTCTCTAATAGTTTGTCCAGGAACTGTAGGCATTGCAATGATAACTTTATGGATTTTTAGTGTTTTGATAACTTCAGAAATTTTCTGGCGATTTCCTAATACAGGAATTCCCCTTAAATGTATATTCTGTTTTTTGATATCGTCATCAATAAATCCTACGGGATAAGCTCCAAATTGGGGATTTCTTTGCATATCTTCTACAAGGGAAACCCCCGCACTACCAGCACCAATTATCAGCACTCTTTCTCTATTTTTAGATATTTTTTGTCTGTGGCTTATCCTTTCTACAACTCGAACACTAAACCGCAGTAAAATCACAAATATACAAGATAGTATTCCCTCCAAAATTGGCAGTGATTGCGGAAGTTCACCTAATAGCATCTCCAATAAATTAAATAGAGTCGTTTGGATGACTACCACACCCATCATCAATGTGATTATATAAATCCCTTCTTCGATGCTTGCGTACTTCCAATAGCGTCTATAAAAACCAAACCCCCAAAAGATAATTAGTTTGACTACTAAAAACAAAATTGTCGCAATTCCCAACTGGAAAATATCTTCTTGCAAGTTCAGATTACCATCTAAACGCAATCCTAATGCTAACAATGGTGTCATTGCAAAAACCGTGATATCACAAATAAACCAATGTCTATTCCTGATTTTACTTAATTGATTTGATAATTTTCTAATTGTTCTCTGAATGGTGACATGAGAAACAGAAAATAGGATATTCATATCAGTATCTCCAGGAAAATCTACAGAATTTTTTCACTGGATAAACACCTGAAATTCTGATTAATAACCTCAAAAAACTGTTGACGCAAATAACCCTATTCAATTATCAATCATAGGGATTACCTGCCCACTTCTAAATTGGTTATCAATACAAACAAATCTTAATGGTAAAATGGTGAAAATTTAATAATCAATGAATCTACTCAATATCTTCATCATTTTTTGGGAGTTTATCCCAAATCACATAGCATCAATGGCTGATTAATGAAAATATATTCTTGGGGTTTGTGTCTTCTGCCTCTGGGGTGATAATTTACCAAAATAAATTTTCACTAGTCATGTTTGAGTGCTATATAATTTATGCTTACTAACCAAATATGAACATAATCTATCGGTTATTATTTTTTGCTTTGAACTATAAACTTTTTATCAAGTTTTCACTCATTAAGTCACGCCAGGTTGACATAATTCCTGATTAAATCAAAATAATAGCAAAATAATAGCAGCAGACATAGTAGTTACACCATATCTGCTGCTTAATTGGACGGGAAACTTTGATTGTCAACTATAAGTTTAATCGGCGTTTAATCACCCTAGACTTTTACCTGTAAAGACTTCAGTAATTCAGTATTTACACCTGATTCACGAGTTAGAGAAATTTTACCCGTACGGGCAATTTCCCTCAGTCCAAATTTTTGTAGCACTTGAACTATTGCTACCATTTTACCAGGATCACCCACAACTTCTAAAGTCAAAGAATCTTCAGCCACATCAACAATTCGCGCCCGGAAAATCTGAGATAATTCAATTATTTCTGAACGATTACTGCTATTAGCATTTACCTTGAGAAGCATCAATTCTCTTTCTACGCAAGGTATTTCTGTAATATCTTGCACTTTGAGAACATTAACTAACTTATACAGTTGCTTGGTAAGTTGTTCGATGATGCGATCATCACCAGGTACAACCATTGTAATCCGCGATACTCCTCCTTGCTCCGCAGGACCGACAGCAAGGCTTTCAATATTAAAACCCCGACGTGCAAATAAACTAGCAATGCGGGATAGAACTCCCGCTTCATCTTCAACTATAACTGACAGCGTATGTTTCATCGGCAACTAAAAAAGCATGGCATGAACGCAGACCGGCACTCATGAGTGCGAAGCGAATTTCTACCACGCTGAATTGTCGGTCTTAATTGTTATTTTATCAGAAAACGCCGTAATACCCCATCTCTCTACAGAGTGGGGATGTAAGGCGGGTAAAAATTAAACACCTTCCAAGCGATATTAAGCGCAGCTTAATCGTGAGAGAGGGTAGTTTCATTTTTACCAATCTTAGAGGTTGGTGGATTTCCTAAAGAATGTTAGACTCAAAATAGGTCGGGATTGGGAATAAAAGATGATTGTTTTTGAATTTAAAGCCAAAGGCACAAAGCAGCAATATCAAAAAATTGATGAAGCTATACGGATAACCCACTGCTCAGACTTGGTAACAAGTTTGAGTAAGGTTGCTCATTGAAACAAGAATCCCCGTCCCTCTATAGGGCGGGGAGCGTCAAACTTAATAGTTCCAATCATTCAGTTCTTCTGGAAAAGTTATCCAGAAATCTAACTACTAGTGGATTTTGTCCAAAATTTTCTTGGTTAGATATATCTACTTTTAAGGACTTATATTATAATCAGAGGTGAATTATGATAGGAGATCAGTATTTATGGGTTGGTTACAAAGACTTTTTGGTTTAGAACAATCGGAAAGCACTCAAGTTAATCCCACAACTGATGTTAATAGACAAACAACTCCCCCAGAACGAATAGGATTAAACGGAGAATATGACCAAAGTGGTTTAGCAAAGCGCGTAGCATTAGCATTTGATCAAGATCCTGACCTTGATGATATTGACACTCTCTGGGTTGCTCAAACGGGTAGCACTGTGGTATTAAAAGGTAAAGTTCCCAGTCAGGATATTCTCACTAAAATGGTTTCTATCGCTCATGGTGTTGACGGAAGTACGGATATTGATACTACAGAAGTCAATATTGAATAACTTACCACCGTTACTCAAGAACTTAATCATCTCCTTACCTATTGCCAGTTACCCATTCTACCTATCCAATCTAAAATTTCTTCGTTAACCTGTTCTGGTGATTCATCATGGGGACAATGGCCCACATTTTCCAGATATACTAGTTCTAGTTTCTCATTGTAGCGCAGAAATTGATCCGCTAGTTTTGGGGGAACAAATCGATCTTTTTTCCCCCAAATTAACAACATGGGAATTGTTAAGTTTGGTAAAATTTTCTTGACACTCGGACTAAAATTAGCCCCTGTTGTTGCCTTAAATAAGGCTCTAAAAGCACGGGCAGATCCTCTGTCCTGGGGAGGTCCTGCTAAAATGTCTATCAGTTCATCACTAATTGCTTCAGGATGAGCATAGGCTAAACCCGCCCAACGCCGCAGCACGCTAGGACGACGCACAAAATAGAATATCGGTTTTAATATTAATCTGGAGGTAAATATACTTTTAATACCCCTAACCACGGGTTTGAAAGCAGTCGGGATCATTTCTTGTTCTAGGCTGGGATCTGGTAAACTGATCATCACAATACCCTTTACCATGTCGGCATGGGTAGCCGCTGCCACTAAAGAAATCAGTGAACCTATGGAATTACCCACTAAAACAACTGGTTGACCGATAAAGGTTTTCCAAAAGTCGTAAACTTGTTCTACCCATAATTCTACATTGTAATTAGTTGCAGCTTTTTCAGATGCGCCAAATCCAATCATGTCTAGAGCATAAACTGTATTGTGTTTACCTAATACCTCTAAATTATGCCGCCAATGACCAATGGAAGCACCAAAGCCATGTAGTAAAATCAATGGTGTTTGTCCTGGATGATCTTTGACAGGACGAATATAAGTATAACGAGTTTGCCAACCCCGCCATACCCAGTCTCTTTGATTACCAACCCGTTGCTGCCAATGTATTGCAGTCGTCACTTTTCCCTCTTTTGTGATTAAGCAATTATTAACCTTGTTTCTTGTTCCCTAATATGTTAAATTATATTTGATTATCTCCACTGTATACCTAATTTTGTTATCCTAGAAGCATCCTCATAGATATCTTAGGTTTCTAAGTATTAATGAGGATAAATTGCAACCATAGTTATTGGTGTTAAATATCATGTAATTTACATTAATTAATTTAGTGAAATTATAGCGTTTCCTAATCTTAATAATGTACATCCTGGCCTCCCTGACTGGCGGGGAGGGCGTTGGGAGTGGCGTTATTGTAATTGACTCAACCAAGAACCGCTATAAACAACAAAACTAAATAGTCGAATACTTGATCAAACTTCCCTAAAGTTCAACATTTAAAGAAAGTTTGAACCGGTTTTTGTCAAGTTTTGTATAGCAATAGCATAACAAATATGTTGAGACTGCCAACTAGTGTATGAATTAGCTACACTGGAGATGGATATTCATTTTTCAATTCTGAGTTACTCTTGTATTTTGCCTTAATCGGCATATTCAACCAAGCTAACTAAATCAAGACCAACCCAAATTCTTAACTAAAGAGCTGCCACTAATCATAATGCCTGTGATTGAGAAAAAAAGAACTCGTGATCTGCCCCAAATTAACGAACGCATTCGCTTCCCGAAAATTCGGGTAATTGACACTGATGGCGCACAGTTGGGAATTATAACTCCCCAAGAAGCCATACAATTAGCCGAAGAGAAGGAATTGGACTTGGTGCTAATCAGTGATAAAGCTGACCCGCCGGTATGTCGAATTATGGACTATGGGAAATATAAGTTTGAGCAAGAAAAGAAGGCGCGGGAAGCCCGGAAGAAGCAGCATACGGCTGATGTGAAAGAAGTAAAAATGCGCTACAAAATAGAAGAACACGACTATAATGTGCGCGTCAAGCAAGCCGAACGCTTCCTCAAAGATGGCGATAAAGTTAAGGCTACTGTAATGTTCCGAGGTCGGGAAATTCAACACAGTGACTTGGCAGAAACCTTGCTTAAGCGTATGGCTACAGATTTAGAGCCTTTTGGTGAACTACAGCAAGCACCAAAGAAAGAAGGACGAAATATGATGATGCTGATTTCACCCAAAAAATAATCTTGTCAACAAACTGCTTTACCAGGTGATGAATGTTGCATAAGTTCGGTAATAATAGTACCAAAGATTGACATCAGGGAGATTTTTTCCCGTTCCGTCAACTTTCATCACTGTTAGATTCTTGTAAATTTATCTCAAAATCATAGTCCTGACGATTGAGTGTCAAATATAATACTCATTTGTTCAGGACTTTTACTATTGACAAAATACTATTTACTTATTTTCACCTGACTAGCTGCTTTTGTGGCCTTTTCTCTCGCTTCCTGTATATCCCCACCTTTCGCTAAGGCCACTCCCATGCGACGATAAGGATGAGCAGTAGGTTTACCAAATAATTTAATATCTACATCTTTTTCTGCTAAAGCTTCAGCTACACCAGTAAAAGTAATAGAATCAGATTTTTCTGAAGCTAAAATTACCGCACTTGCAGAAAATCCTAACTGTTGAATATGGGGAATTGGTAAACCTAAAATCGCTCGCAGATGTAATTCAAATTCATTCAAATTCTGGGAAATTAATGTCACCATTCCTGTATCATGGGGTCTGGGAGAAAGTTCAGAAAAAATCACTTCGTCTTTAGTGATGAAAAATTCAACCCCAAAAATTCCCGCACCTCCCAAAGCATCAGTAACTTTTTTGGCGATTTCTTGAGATGCTAATATTTTAGCTTCAGAAATAGCTGCGGGTTGCCAAGATTCTTGATAATCTCCTCTTTCTTGACGGTGGCCAATGGGAGAACAGAAAATTGTGGGTGCGTCCCATTGTTTAATTGTTAATAAGGTAATCTCAATTTCAAAATTAATAAATTCTTCGACAATTACCTTTTGACTATCACCACGAGAATTAGAAATAGCATAATGCCAAGCTTTTTCTACTTCATTTCTATCATTAACTACAGATTGACCTTTTCCAGAGGAGGACATCACAGGTTTAACAACATTGGGAAAACCAATTTTTTCAGAAATAGTAATTAATTCTTCTAAGGTGACAGCATAACCATATTTAGCAGTTCTAATTCCTAGTTCTTTGTGGGCTAATTCCCTAATTCTGTCGCGGTTCATGGTGTAGTTAGTGGCTGCTGCTGTGGGAATCACTGTAATTCCCCTTTGTTCAAATTCCTGTAATTTTTCGGTTCTAATAGCTTCAATTTCAGGAATGATAAAATCAGGCTGATGTTTATTTACTACTGCTTCTAAATCATCAGCACTCAGCATAGAAATAACTTCTGCACAATCAGCTACTTGCATAGCAGGAGCATTAGCATATCTATCTACAGCAATCACATAATTACCTAAACGTTGAGCAGCGATTACAAATTCCTTTCCTAGTTCTCCTGAACCAAGCAACATTAATTTTTGAGGTAGTTTTAGTGCCTTAATCATCAATTTATGGGAATAGTTTTGAATCTGATTTGATTGATTATTTACAGATGGTGATCATATTGTCAAGCTGGAAATTAATAGATATGAATAAATATGATTTATCCCTAATCCCTTGCATTTATCTACGGTTAATGATTATATTATAGCATATAATACTCGTGTCTCCTCCTCCCTCCCCAACTCAAACCCCCACAAATCAGTTAAATTAGCGATATTAGGTTTATGCTGGAATTGAGTAACCAAAAAGGTTTATATGCCAAGAACACAGAAAAACGATAACTTTGTTGACAAATCCTTTACTGTTATGGCAGATATCATCCTCAAGATATTGCCAACCGACAAAAAAGCTAAAGAGGCATTTGTTTATTACCGAGATGGGATGTCCGCACAGGCAGAAGGCGAATATGCTGAAGCACTAGACTATTATACAGAAGCCTTGGAAGTGGAAGAAGACCCCAATGATCGCGGTTATATTCTCTATAATATGGGCTTGATTTATGCCAGTAACGGTGATCATAACAAGGCTTTAGAGTTTTATCATCAGGCTATTGAGTTAAATCCACGATTACCCCAAGCTTTAAATAATATCGCCGTCATTTATCATTTTCAAGGTGAAAGAGCTAAGGAAAGCGGGGATCATGACGGTGGTGAGGCATTGTTTGATCAAGCAGCGGATTATTGGATTCGAGCAATTCGCATGGCTCCCAATAATTACATTGAAGCTCAAAACTGGCTAAAAACTACCGGGCGATCGCAAATTGACGTATTCTTTTAAGTTAGCCATGAGTCGGTTGTTAATTTTATGACAACTGACAACTGACAACTGACCACTAACAACTGACCACTAACAACTGATAAATTATGATTGATAGTCAACTAGTTCGTAAAGTTGCTAATCTCGCTCGTTTAGAATTGACAGCAGATGAAGAAACACAATTTACCACTCAATTAGGTAATATTCTGGATTATATTGAACAACTAAATCAACTGGATGTTACTAATGTCGCACCAACAACCAGAGCTATTGATGTTAGCAATGTCACCAGAGATGACATTCTCCACCCTTATCCTGAAAGAGAAGCAATCCTCAACAGCGCACCTCAACAGGAAGGTGATTTTTTCCGAGTTCCTAAAATTCTTAATGCTGATTAGATAGGGACTAACTGGATTTTGGATTTTTTAGGTTGGTTTTAGGTTGAAGATCTAATATCTAAAATTTCAGAAACCTGCAACATCAATATAATCAATATAAAAGAGTAGAGACGATCCGAGGAACGTCTCTACATCCCCGTAGGGACAGGGGATTAGGGGATTAGGTTTTTGGGTATGAAACTAGTATAGCAGATGATCTTTTATTTGCCAAGTATTTTGACAACTTTTTTGTATACTGATATTAAAACTCTCAGTTACTACTTGGTTAGTATTCCTCTTGATTTACTAAAATCCATATTCCGCAGTTCATTACTTCATTTTCTCAGATGAAAATATTTACGTAATCTCATTTTTTATTGTTTTTAAACAAACATATTTTATAATATATTTTCAGTTTTAATACGTAATTTTTTAACCTTTGTTAAGAATAATTATTAAAAGGACTTATACTTCATCATGAAGTGTGGAATGTAGGTAATCATTCTGATGAAACAGCAAAACATATCTTTAAATAAATCAATGCTTGCTATATAGATGATGTACAAAAATTATAGAAAGGTGGGTTAGACTAAAGCTATAACACACCCTACTTAATCTAGATTAAGAACATAACTAAGGATATAAACCCCTATCAGTTAAAGCTTGCGCGACCCTACCTACACCCAAAGTATAAGCAGCTAACCGCAGATTTACCCCCCTTACCTTTGACTCATGAATCACCTTACGGTAAGCTTGAACCATTAAATGTTCCATTTCTTTGTTAACTCGTTCTTCGTCCCAGAACAAGTAAGAAAGACCTTGTACCCATTCTAAATAACTTACCACCACACCCCCAGCATTGGCTAAAATATCTGGTAAAACGGTAACACCACGACCTTCTAAAGCTCGGTTAGCTTCTAAAGTTACAGGACCATTAGCAGCTTCCGCGATAAATTGCGCTTTAATTTGATTAACATTCTCTTGAGTAATTTGGTTTTCTAATGCAGCGGGAATTAGTACATCACAGGATAAAGTTAGCAAATCTGCATTACTAATAGGTTTACCTTGGGGAAATCCTACTACACTGCGGCGGTTTTCAGCAGCATAGGCTTTAAGAACGGGAATATCAAGACCAGCTTCAGAAAATATACCCCCAGCACCACTGGAAACAGCGATAATTTTCGCCCCTGCTTTATGTAGCAATTCTGCCGCAGCACCGCCGACATTACCGAAGCCTTGAATCGCTACCCGCGCTCCAGTCAAGGATTTACCATGATCTGCCAGGGATTCACGGATGATAATCATTACACCCCGTCCGGTAGCCATTTCTCGTCCTAATGAACCACCGATAGATAGAGGTTTACCTGTAACTACTCCTGGAACAGAATGACCGACATTAACAGAGTAGGTATCCATCATCCACGCCATTTCCCGCGCTGATGTTCCCATGTCTGGAGCAAGTATATCTACTGATGGTCCAATGTCCTTAATTAATTCACTGATATAACGGCGGCTAATTCGTTCTAATTCCCCCACAGTGAACTTTTTAGGGTCTATGGGAATTCCCCCTTTCGCACCACCGTAGGGAATACCTAACAATGCACATTTCCAAGTCATGAGCATGGCCAGGGCGGAAACTTCCCGTAATGTCACCGCTTCATGGTAGCGAATACCACCTTTATATGGTCCTAAAATATCCGAATGTTGTACCCGGTGTCCTGTCAAAACCCGCACATCTCCATGATCCATTTTCACAGGTATAGAAACTGTAACAACCTTGCGGGGATAGCTAAGTATTTCTACGACACTTTGATCTAATTTTAATTCTTTAGCAGCCCATTGTAAATAGCTACAAGCTTGATCATAGGGGCAAATATGCGCCGGAGAATCACCTTCCATAAGTGGGAGAGAGGTTGTTACCATAATATTTAGTCCTGAGTATAGTATCTTTGTCAACTGGATTCATAAGGTTAGCTTACCTTGTTTTTTGAGAAATATATGAATTTTGTAGTTTTTGTTACAATTATATTTTTATTTGTATGATAGAGAACGGTTACTATACTGGGGAACAGGAAACAGAGATAAATGTGATGTTGTTGGGTTTCGTCAACCCAACCTACGTTAAATGAATAAGTACCTGAGCAAAATTAATTGTACATTTGGGAAAACAAGAGAAATCTCTATATCTCTTGTCTGTCCCCTGTCAATTGTCAACTATCAAATGAATATTTCTGGTGTAAAACTCCCATGTAAACCGTAGGGAATATGATGTTTTAGACGTAGTTTTGTAATTCTACCTTTTTCCAAATTCTGAGCATCTAAAATCACTATCTCTGAACGATGATTTTCTGCATTGTAAACTACAACTATAATCCAACCATCATCTTCTTGTTGAGAATGTGCGCGAGGAACAAAAATTGGTTCTCCTACAAATCCTCGCGGTGCTGTACTCCAAAGTTGTTTTTTTCCTGATTCTAAATCTACCTTAAAAATGGCTTGTAATGGTGCATTCAATGTTGATTTATGAGCCGCAGCACTGTATAAATAACGGTATGGTTTACCTACGTGATGCGGGTGAATGGTGGGAAATTCAGTGGTACGAGTGTCTATTAACTGATTTTCGACTTGATTCTCTAATAAATTTAGATGAAATCTCCATAGTTGGGGAGGTGAATTTTTCTCAAAATCAGTTTTTCGATAATCGCTATTCGGTTCAACTTTCATTAATGATTCATAACAAATAGAATCAACGATAATTTCATTTTCTAGTTCAAAAGCATTAACATGATGGAAAATGAAACCCGCTTTAGTCTCTAAAATTTTGACTTTTTCAATGGGTGTATTTGTGGTGCGAGGAATAATGATGATTTTTGTAGGTTGATTTTTTTCAACTTTAATACATTCGGCTGCACCACATATTCCTAAAGCAAAAGGTATGGGGTTAAAGTTAACGGGATTTTGGAAAAAGATACAGTAATTTTCTGTAATTACAAAATCATGAATGAAACAAAAACCAGGAACTTGATGATTTTTTTTGCTGGTAACTTCTCCCTTTGTATTCAATTCAAAGATGGTAATTGTAGTTGATAATCCCGGTTTTATGGCAAAGTTAACTAATATCCCATTGGGATCAATTCGTGGGTGGGCGCTAAAGGCTTCTCCCTTGGACAAGACACCGTTAAAATATTCATTTCCTAAAGTTTCTAAGGTGTGAGGATTGAGTAAATAGGGTTCGGCTGCTTCCCATAATGCTAGGAGTTTTTTACCCCAATAAATAACATTCGTATTGGCAATATTTTTGAGGTTAAAATCGAAAATATTAGCTAACCAACCACCCGGTTTTTGTGTACCAAAAACCCCCCGATAAAGAATTTTTTTTGCTTTTTGTTCTGCTAAATAACCTGCTGTTTGTACAAATCGGTTACGAAAATGAGCGCGACCATTGATAAATGTAATGCGGCTGATCATACCGTCACCGTCAAAAGGGTGGTGTAATCTTTCTCCATTTATATCTAATAAACCTGCTCCATTTCTAAATAATGTTCCCGCTAATTCTGGGGGTATTTCTCCTTCGATATCATCAATCCAATAGTCATATTCTTCAGGAAGGGATTCATATCCACCTTGCCAATCTTTGATGGTATAGGATTTTTCTAGAACTTGGTTATCTTGTTGGTTATCTTGGGTTTCTAATGTTTGCATTTTTTTGGTTGACTATCCTGAAAGACTATAAAAACTATATTGATGAACTATCATCAATTTCCATTGTACCATCTGGTAGCCAATTAATAAAAAATATGGGAATTAAAGAACTAAAGTTAGTAATGATGATTAGTAACCATAATAAATCAAATTGATTTTCTGTGATTCCTAACCATTTCATCATCATAGACCCTAACCAATAGGAAACTGTTCCTCCTAAATTAAATATAGACATTATTAAGGCAAAAAATGTGGCTTCTATACCGGGAGGACAAAGCTTTGTTGCCAATACTAGGACGGGCATAAATACAATTTGTCCAATCACTGTAATAACTAAATTATCACCTAAACTAAACCAATGATCATTTATTCCTAAAAGTCTGTTGGTATGAGTTACTAATAATAAAGTTGTCATTCCTAAAGCAGTGGATATAAGAATACCCCAAGTAAAGATAATTTTAAAGGAGATAGTTTTAAAGTAACGCTGAAAAGCCCACACTCCGACTAAAGAAGCAAAACTTGTGACTAATCTCACTCGTCCTAAAAATTCTGGTTGAAATTGTAGTTCGTTGGTTGTAAAATAGAAAAATGCTGATTCGGCATTTGGTGTAGCGTGCCAAACAAATATAAATACTGTTGGTAGTAAAACTGCTTTTTTTGTGATTGCTTGACGTATTTGTACTAATTGATATTTAATATGATCATAATTGTTTTTTTGATCATCTTTGTTCATGGGTTTTTCTGTAATTAACCAAGCGACAAATGAGGTGATTATAGGAAATAATGCCGTGATTAAAAATACTGTACGAGTGGTAAAGTATTCTAAAAGTAGGCCGCTAAAGTAAGCTGTACATAAGCTACCAATGGCCGAAATAGCCCAGCAAAGAGATTGTAAAGAACCTAATTTTTCTGCTGATTCTGATCTGGCTCTTTCCACTACTATGGAATCAACTATCACATCACTAAGAGCAACGGAAAAAGAAGAAAGGAGAATCATCATTGTTGCAGTTGAGCCACTATTAACTATTGTTCCTAAACTCAACCAAGCCCCACTTCCTATAATTCCTGATAAGAATATATAAGTTTTTCTATGGTAGCCAAATAATGGTAAAATATCAGAAACAAAACCATATAATGGTTTAATCATCCAAGGTATGGTACTGATACCGATAATTGCGGACATTTGTACGGGACTTAATAACAATTCATCTTTGAGAAAAAAGCTAACAGCTAACCGGGATAACATTAATATCCCTTGGACAAAATATATAGTCAGAATTGCAATTAACTCAGGACTAAGTTTATTTCCTAAAAGAATTTGCTCGATTAGTGAATCTTTAAGTTTTGGTAATTTGGTAGATTCATTTAACATTGAAATCAATATTTTTAAATTTTCATTTACTTCTATATCATATCCAGATTTTTAAAATATTGTCTAAATTGACCTGAATCACATTCCACAAATCTCCGATAATATCTCCAAGGTTATAAAGTATACCAAGAACCATGTTTCCGCCCCTATTTTACCTCTTCATTGTCACAAAACCCCACCTCTAGCTTTTTCCCGGCCAGTGAGCAGGGGAAATAGATTTCCAAGAAATCTTTTCCCCTGATTGAAAACGCCCTGTTAAAAAAATGAGTGAGGAGTGGCAGCTTTTATGATTTTGGCTGTAAACCTAATTCGCAAAGTGTTTTTGCTTCGTCAAGAGAGTAATTTTGCTCTAATTCTATCTGTGGTTGTGTACACCAACCCTGCCTAAACCACTCATAGGAACGCTGTTTACTCCAAAAAGTTAAGTTTTGATCACTTTGTCTTTTATATGGACCTTCTGTGTGGGCGCTACATCCTTTGTCTTTCCAGCTTTTACCCTCTAGCCATCTTGTATCACTGTCACCTAAATCAACTAAGTAACGTCCATTAGATTTAAGTAACGTCCATTAGATTGGGAAACTGATTTGGCTACATATTTCTGACCAGTTAAATTTTTAACACAGTTGGCAAGATTAGTTTTTTGACACTGTGCTAATGCTGCATCAGGTGAAATGTTCAATTTAGTGTATTCTTTGACGCATTGAATAACTGTTGCTTCCTGGGCTTGAATGGTTGTTTAACTCAGCAAAAGAGCAATAAATAATCCTATGGCTGTGATAGTCATGAATGATTTATGAAATTTATTCATGGTGGTTTTCAAAGGTAGTAATTCGGACGACTTACCACAAATTAAAGGTAATAACCGAAAATTTACTATATTTCAATATCTTTGCCAATTTACGTATAAGTCTCAAGACTAATAAAATCATGACGATATCAGGAAAATTTTACCCAAGGTGTTGATATTTGTAAAGTAATATTACAAACTTTGGAAAAATATTGAGAAATTGCTCACCTGGCAAACATAGCTTTAAGGTAGTAGCTATAGAAGAGAATTAAGGCCAATTTATAAAATGAACAAAAATAATCTTCAAAACTATCGGTTTGCTTGTACCTTGACCTTTGGTGATATATATGGCCAAATTATTGTTTGGTTAATTACCATTACTATTAGTTTAGCATCTGCGTTAGCATTAATGGGCGCGAAACGACCTGTTTACGCTTTGGCTACGGTGGGTCTTGTGGTTCTCCTGTCTCTGCCTTTTTTACTTTTTGCCTTTGTGACAACTCTATTAAATAATATTGAATTGAATGCTGTAGAGCCGGAAACAAAGACTGAATCAACATAAACCAATGATTTGTTACCCTGTCTCTAGCAGGGCTTACGCAAGTGGCATAATAGATGAAATCCTAGTCAGGAATTTAGTTCTATCTTTAGACCTGAATACAAACAAAAGATGATAACTTTTTGTGACAATTGCGTAAGTCCTAATCCAGGACGGGGAATTTTTTGATCATCTTTTATCATCTATCATCGGTGATTGACAATGCTAGAACATGATGTAATTATTGTTGGTGGTGGTTTGGCTGGATGTCGGGCTGCGCTGGAAATCGCCCGCATTGACCCTAATTTAAAGGTAGCGGTAGTTGCTAAGACTCACCCCATTCGCTCTCATTCTGTGGCTGCTCAGGGCGGTATGGCTGCATCTTTGAAAAATGTTGATGATCAAGATTCTTGGGAAGCACACGCTTTTGATACTGTGAAGGGTTCTGATTATTTAGCAGATCAAGATGCAGTCGCAATTTTAACCCAAGAAGCTCCAGATGTGGTGATTGATTTAGAACATCTAGGGGTGTTGTTCTCTCGTTTACCTGATGGTCGTATTGCTCAACGGGCTTTTGGTGGCCATTCTCATAACCGTACTTGTTACGCTGCTGATAAAACCGGTCACGCGATTCTACATGAATTGGTAAATAATTTACGCCGTTATGGTGTCCAAATTTATGAAGAATGGTATGTAATGCGTCTGATTTTAGAGGACGGCCAGGCTAAGGGTGTGGTCATGTTTCATCTTGTGGATGGAGATGTTCAGGTACTACGAGCAAAGGCTGTGATGTTCGCTACAGGTGGCTATGGTCGCGTTTATAATACGACTTCTAATGATTATGCCTCCACTGGTGACGGTTTGGCAATGACCGCGATCGCTGGTTTACCTCTACAAGATATGGAATTTGTCCAATTTCATCCCACTGGTTTATACCCGGTGGGGGTGTTGATTTCCGAGGCTGTACGGGGTGAAGGAGCTTATTTAATTAACGCTCAAGGTGATCGGTTTATGGCTAATTACGCCCCCAGTCGCATGGAATTAGCCCCTCGTGATATTACCTCACGGGCGATCGCTTATGAAATCCGTGCTGGTCGTGGTGTAAATACTGATGGTAGTCCCGGTGGTGCTTTTGTTTACCTGGATTTACGCCATCTCGGTCGGGAAAAAATTATGAGTCGTGTTCCTTTTTGTTGGGAAGAAGCCCATCGTTTGGTCGGTGTGGACGCTGTAACTCAACCTATGCCGGTACGTCCGACGATTCACTATTGTATGGGTGGTATTCCTGTTAATACTGATGGTCAAGTCCGTAATAGTGCTGATGGTTTTGTTGAGGGTTTTTTTGCCGCAGGTGAGACAGCTTGTGTCTCTGTTCACGGTGCTAATCGTCTCGGTAGTAACTCTTTATTGGAATGTGTAGTTTATGGCAAGAGAACCGGAGCAGCGATCGCTAATTATGTCCAAAATCGTCAATTACCATCAGTAGATGAAGTACGGTACATCAGGGAATCCCAGCAACAAATTCAAGCTTTAATAGCACAACCTGGACAATATCGAATTAATCAAATTCGTCAATCTTTTCAAGATAATATGACTGAATATTGCGGCGTTTTTCGCACCGCAGAATTAATGGGTCAGGGTTTGGAAAAAATAGCCGAATTACAACAGCAATATTCACAAATATACTTAGATGACAAGGGAAAAAGCTGGAATACAGAATTAGTTGAAGCCTTGGAACTACACAGTTTAATGGTGGTAGGACAAACCATTTTAGCGTCGGCCTTAAATCGTCAAGAAAGTCGTGGCGCTCATTTCCGAGAAGACTTTTCTCAAAGAGATGATATCAACTTTCTTAAACATACAATGGCCTATTACTCATCAACAGGTATTGATATTCAATATCGTCCAGTCACAATCACCATGTTCGCACCAAAAGAGCGAAAATATTAATTAAAGTTATCATTCATCTGTTTAGTACGGTAGTTGGTAATTGATGATTTACTGGTGCGAAAACATATCTTGCTTAATTTTTACATATTAATGCTAACACCCAATAATTATGGGTGTAGCATATTATAATATTTATAAGCGTAAAAAAAGCTGTTTTTGCAATAGTTAAATATCTTAGGAACTCCTAAAATGATAAAACTAACTAATTTACACCCAGCAACTAACTTTTGCAGTATATCTTTAGCTTATAACATCTCAAGCAAATTTTGTAGCCACCGAAATATGTTTATCTAAAACGCCGGTTACGTCTAATAGCAACTGCTTTACGTTTACGCTTTTCTAAAGGTGTTTCAAAGTGTCGCCGAGATTTTACATCAGCTAATATACCAGCTTGAGCAACTTGGCGTTTAAAACGACGCAAAGCCGAATCTATGCTTTCATTTTGTCCTAAAAGCACCTGAGTCATTCTTATCCTGCCCTTAATTGATTAATGATTTTCATTTTGAAAATTTTCATTCTCAACAAGCATTTTATCAAAAACTTGATTAGAAATAAACTCTTCACAAATTACTTAGGTTTGGGTCGAAAATTCGGCAATTCTACGGACGCTAAAGATTTCCGTCCCTTGGGTGGTCGTTGGGGATAAATCAATGGTGAAGGTGATTTATTTTCAGATGTATCGGATGTATTATGATCCAAAGATTCATCATCTGCAACATCTAACCAATAATCTTCCATTTCCACCTCTGTAGAAGTTATTGGTAACTCCGGTGCTGGTGATAATAGTAAATTATTCCTGGCATCATTTTCATTAGTAGCCAATGGATTAATTTCTAACTCCACATCCTGCTTAATTGTTATTTCTGTTTGTTCATTATCCTCCAGATTCAAGAGCAAATTTTTCCAAATAAATGTATCATCTTCATCAGGATGATGAATATTTACCTCTCCTGCTGCTGCTGGTGAAATTACTTCAGGTAATGGACTAGCAAAAAGCTGATGGGTGATATCATCCTGTGGCGGACTTTCCGGTAATATTTGAGAAGTAGATACAGTTTCTATGTTATCTGTGATGGGCTGGGAGATGAATGGTTCTTGCTCATGGCCATAGTCATCAGCAATATTTGCAGTTGGTGGAATCCAGGTATCTATAGAATCATCTTCAGAATCTGTAACTCCAGACCAAGGTTGAATAGGTTGAGCGTTGGGGAACAAAGATCGAGCTTTTCTAGAGAATCTAGTTTGTTTGTGAATAACATTGTATGGATGATGAATATGATCCTCTACATAATTTCCAGGACTAGGAATTGGTGTATCTAGACATTTTTCCAAGGCCGATTTAAATTGTAAAGTCTGTCGTTGTTGACGCATGAGTCTAGTTTGCAACTCACGACAAGTATTTTCCCATTGTAATAGCTGCTGGGACTCTTGACTATAATTACTTTGTAGTAAAGAACATTCTCGTTCCAAACGCGCTAAACGTTGTTGGCTAATTTCCAAATGGGATTTATAACCCTCTATATAGAGTTCTTGACGTTGAACCGTTTGTACATATACCTCTAACTGTTGATATAGAGACTGAATTTGCTCACCGGCAGCGGAAAGCTCTTGAGATTGTTGTTTAAACATAGACTCAGTAACACTAGAGCGTGTTTTCTGCCATTGCAAAACCTTTTCCGCTTCAGCTAATTCCGTTTTTAACTGCTCTACTTGAGCGTATAAATCATTATTGGCCGTGCGTAATTCTGTATTTAAATTTAGTAGTTGCTGAAATTCTAAATTGACCTGTGCGTGTTGATCAATGTCAAGTTCTACAATCAAGTCTTGTTGGTTGCTGTCTTCCAATTTTTCCATAACTACGGTTTCGTGTTTATCATCTGTACTTGGCCGATAGCGTCGCGTTCTCGAAGGCTAATGGGAGGTCAATTTGTTATACTCACTATGATTATAACCCACAAGTACCTAAGCGATCTTATTTATTGACACAAACAAAATAGTCAATAGATATTAAATCTACAAATTACGATTGTGAATTAGTTCCACTTTGAAAGAGCAAAGCTTGTCCCGAAAATTCCCAATCTAAAATCTAAAATCTAAAATCTAAAATTTTTTGGTCAGTTGTCAATCGTCTAAGGTAGCCAATGGGGATGAAAGCCGACGAGGGGTAATTGTTCTGGTTTAATGTCAATGTTAGTATTATCCGGGATGGGTAGCAAGGGCATCAACCAAAGACTACTACTAGCAATCGGTTCACCATCCTCAGTTTTTAAGGTATTTGCGGGTAATGGTGTGGTATTATTGCTGATGGGAATTACTTGGTCAAATAATAAGCCTAAACCGTCAGGTGCTAAACTCGTTTGCACATTGCGTTGAGCAGCAGGTAACAGTAGTAGTGGTTTTTGCATTCCTGTTTTCAAATCAATGGCCAGTAAGTAAGGCTGTTCCAGATATTGTTCCTGGGAAATAAGTTGTGTCAGTAAGCAGTAAAGAGTGGGGGACGCAGGATCAAACTGACAACTCAGAATAGAACCTTTAGTCTTTAATAATTGCTTTTGTACACCTTGATTCGTAACCAAAAACAAATCCCGCGTATAATCGGTATTGAATTTAACCATTGCCGCCTGGGAGCCGTCTTTAGAAAAGACCTGTACTAAGCCAAATTGGGGAAGAAAATCTAGGGGTTTGTTGCTATTACCGTCTAAAGAAACAATTGCTGTTCCCTGACCTTGGGAAACTGCTACGGCTTTGCTGTCTGGTGTAATCAAAAAATCGCCGCCCGGTTGCCCTTGTAAACGTTTTGGAGTGGGTTTTTCTGAATAAATATCATTGCTAGTAGGTAAATACCAGAGAGCGAAATCACCAGGTTTATCCCGTTTACCTCTTTGAATAACAATAGTTTCTCCATCTGCTGAAAGGTCAAATTTTAGATTTTGATATTCTTTGTTATCCAAAATTAAGTCAACTTTCCCTGCTGCTTTTTTCCTAGTACCAACCTGACTAGAAATACCCGTAGTAACAGTATAAATTTGGGCTGAAAGTAGGTCGGGATTTTGAGAAGAACGAGCAGAAAATACAATTTTTTCACCATTAGGGAACGGCTCAAAATCCATAACAATTAAGTCTTTAGGGGTAAGAACCTTTTTTTGTTCTTTGGTTAAATTATAAAGTACCAACTGTCCTGGAAATTCTTGATTAGTTCCAATATAAAGGATAACGCGATCGCGGGTGGTAAAACTACCATTAAAAGGCTGCATAACCCGGTTTTTTCCTTCTGCTTGGGAATATTTGTCTCTACCTTTTTCTAATTTAACTTGGTAAGTTGTGCCATAGGGGGCTGGTGTGAGCAGTGTATACACCATTCTTCTTCCTGCCCAACTAATTTTACCAGCCAAAGGTGGATCTATTTTCAGATTTTCCTCCACACTTTTGATATCCATAGGCCGACTAAAATTCAGAGAAAATGAAATATCATCCGCTCCAATTTGTTGTTTTTCCCAGGTAAAATTGCGGACAATAGGTTTGACAACATCACCTTTCCAGATGATTAACCCTATCAGCATACTTAATAGTAGCATCAGGGCGATCGCAATTCCATCTAATGGTTGAATAAATTTATAAGATCTGCTCATCTAACAATTTTGGATTTTAGATTTTGGATTTTAGATTTTGGATTTTGGATTTTAGATTTTGGATTTTGGATTTTAGATTTTGGATTTTAGATTTTGGATTTTAGGACGACTATATGATTGTGGATTTAAGAAGCACAAGCAAAAGTTACAATCATCATCTACTCCTGATTAATAACTGTAAGGATTTTGAGGTTGGGGAATTTTTTTCAGAGAATTGGCCGCAATAGTTAATTGACGTTTCTCCCCAATAGTTTGAGTCGTCATTTGTCCTTCCACTTCTAACCATGTATCAGGTGGGTATTGTTGACGAGACGAACTTGGTAACTGTACTGGTAATCCTACTGGATAAGCATCTGCGGCACAACAAGTGAGGATAAATCGGGCTAAAAATATATATTCTTGACTAACATTAGGTTGGTGAATCACAAATCCCTGCACCTTTACCTTTTGTCCCGTATATGCGTCCGGTTCAGGATATACATTTAGTGTTCTTACCCAGTCTACCAGCGATCGCTCCTCTGGACGAACCTGAGCGCGAAAAGCTTGGGGTTGAACACGAGTCGCACCAATTAATTCTGTCACACCTCGGTCTAAAGCCGTTTGACTAGCAAAAGCACGGGGTGTAATGATTAACCCTAGAATTGCGGCTGTTAATAGCAGGAAACTACCCCAACCAGGAGGAAATACATTAATATGCAGTGCATTAGCCTTATCAGCTTGGTGACGGTGTTTCCACAGTTGTAAACCTTTAAAAAAACCAACAATTAACAAACCTATACCACCGACAATAGCTAACCAAAAGTAATCAGGGTGAATTAACAAATACAGTTTACCTGTTAGCCAGTATTTCAACATTAAAATACCCCAAGCTGCAATAGCGACCACATCTAACCAGGGTATGAATTTATTTGAGGCTTTGAATTGAAAAATTGGCATTTTGTCAGTAATAGGTGAAGTGATAATACTTAATTACTTACGCACAAATTACGGAATAATCAACCACATATCGAAACCAGGGAAAGCCGCACCAACGCCTAGTAACCCTAGCGAAAGAAGCAGAAGACACCAAAGAAAAAGCCTTTCTGTAGTTGGCGTAAGTCCCATCATCTCAAATGACGTGCAAATTCATGAATAAAGTGAACAAAAGCGTCAATTGTCCAGCCAGGAAAAAAAGATAGATCAGAGCTTTCGGCTTAAAAATGGATAACATTAAACCAACACCCTTAATATCAATCATCGGTCCGAACACCAAAAACGCCAATAACGACCCACTGGTAAAAGTAGAAGCAAAAGACAAAGCAAAGAAAGAATCAACCGTAGAACATATTGATACAACTGCCGCTAATACTAGCATGGCTAAAATGGAGCTAACAGGACCTGCTCCCAGACTGAGAATGAGTTCACGGGGGGCTAAAACTTGGATAGCAGCAGCTATGGCACTACCTAATACCATAACTCCACCTAATTCCCGCAATTCTTGGACAATATTATCTAATACAGACTGGAGTTTCTCTGGTAAAGGTTTACTAAAGTTAGGAATTGCAGCCACTTCACTGTAATAATCATCTATGCGTTTTGGTTTTCCCGTTGTTCCACCCAGAATATAAGTTCCCGATTGCAATAAACTAGGCCTACTGGTTTGCAGTTGTAATTGGGATTGTCTTCCCCCCCGTGTCGTTTTTGCTTGAGTAGGGGGGTTAAATTTAAGGTAACGAGCCATACTTGGTTGCAAAAAGGGAATTAAGTCTGATTGAAAACTGAAAATAAAACCAATAATAGTAGCAATGGCCAGAGAAAATACCACTCTTAACACTACTATTTCTGGTTGATCACGGAATGCAGTCCAAGTTGACCAAATCACAATTGGGTTAATCGTCGGTGCGGCTAATAAAAAGCCCATTGCCACTGGTGTAGGTACTCCCTGCATCAACAGTCTCCTGGCCACAGGTACATTACCGCACTCACAAACTGGAAACAAAAGACCCATTGTGCTGCCGAATAAAGCCCCCAGTAGGGGATTTTTGGGCATTTTTTCAACCAATTTACTCTCATCAATAAAAAACAGTAGTACACTGGAGAAAAATACACCCAGCAGTAAAAAGGGCATGGCCTCAACTAGTAGACTGAGAAATAATGTAAAACCATTGTTCAGTTGATTCGTCATGCGTTGCAGTCAACAGCGGTTGGTGAGTTTTAAGGTTTTGTTTTGTCATATTACCCGATGGGGTAGCATCTGCCCAGGGTAGTCACCCCCCAGACGGAGATCAATAAATTAATAATAATAGCAGGAAATAGGCAATCTGGAATAGAGTTGGAATTTTGGACTTGGTGATGTTATCATCCGGTTCTAAATAATGCCAAAAATTTTAAAAATACCTGCGGAATGTGCGCTCAAAGTTTGTCCCTTTGCGTCTTGGTGCGAAACAAGATCCATACCGCCATTATGTAACACCGAAATTCTTTTAACTGGGCTTTTTACGGCGTTGGTGAATGAATCAAAGTAGGTATATGAATTTGTCTGACCTAGAGGCGCAAAGGGAGAAAAAGTAAGAGTTTGAAAATCAGCAATGTCGTAGTATCTTGTCGTCTGACCAAGAAATTAAAGTACAAGTCGGGGATATGGTGCAGCAGTGACAAATATCTGGGAATAAAAATCTAGTCTTCAGGACACTCTTTAACCTTGTTAGATACCCACTTTTTGCAACCTAGACCCAAAAAACCCCCTCTTTCTTCACAATATCCTTTATCAACCTCTTGTTTTTCTCTAGGAATTTCTGACACTGTAGAACTTTGACGGACAGATGCAAAAAATTGTCCTCTCTCCACTACTGAATTATCTTGTTTAATCTCATATTCAAATTCATTTTTGTAATTTTGTCTGACAACAAATACACGATCACTATGCCTAGTTCCAGCGCTTACTCTGGTGAACTCAGAGGATCTACCTTTACTATAATCCCGATCAGTGTACGGAAAATTATCAGGAGATATACCTCGTGAAACGTTTCTGATAATTACTCTTCTACCTTTTTTCGGCGGTTCACTTGAGGATGTAAACCAGGCTGTAGTGTCACCTATATAAGTTCGAGTGCTAGGACATTCACCCACATACTTATACAAAGGCAAAACTATTTGATTAAGTTATGATTGTCCCTCAACTTCAAAACCAATTTCTGGCTGGGTAGAAGCAGATTGTCCCCAACTGGGAAAGGATTGCATTAATACTAATGGAGTGGATAATGCCAAGATTTTGATCAAATAGGATAGGCACGAGATTCTTTTTGACATTTTTTTTCACCGAATTTAAAGATAAAATCAGGAATTTATAGCCTATTTAGTCAATAAGCTGAAGTTATTGAACTCATAGACTAGTTGTTGAGTGGAAATCATCAGGATATACGCCTGCATTAGTTACAAAGCGACAATCATAAGGGGATTGATTATATCTTGCAACTATCTAAATAGGCAACAAATTTGCCCCAGACTGGTCCGTCTAAAAATGCTCTGGGAAGATGCCCTTTAGGAGCTTCTAAAGAATATTTAAGCTGATCACCATATAAGTATCTGCCTCGATAACGCCAGCCCAAATCAGTAGCAAAATCTTCAAAATGTTCGTTTGTTGGTTCAAATTTAGTACCAAATAAACTCTTCCATGTTTGTGCTTGTACTGAAAACCCAAAGCGTCCTTGGCTCTTATTTTGCCAAGCTCGATTAATAGCACTTAAATTTTCACAGGATAATCGAGAAATTGTTTTATCATTCAGCGATCCAGAAGCTTGGCTAATTTGTAACATTAAAGACTTTGTTTCTTGATCAGCCCCTTGCCAATTACCTTCAGATAATAATTGTTCCAATTTACCAGTAATGGAAAGGTCTACAGTATTACCTTTGGTTGCTATAAGGTCTACAGTTTTGCCTTTGCTTGGTATTTCTACTTCTTTCTTTGGCGCAATTCCAGTCCAAATAGGAGGTTTCTGATTAGTGATAATGTAAAAGGTATTAATGGGAATTGCGGCATTAAATCCTGTTTTTCCCTCAGCGGATGCTCCTGTTTCTTTTTGTCCAGGTGCTGGTTTTTTTACGGGTATGATTGGTTTCCGGTTGACTCTAGTTTCTGAACCTGTGGGATCACTCTTATCTCCTCCACTTAAATCAGCTTGTCCATGAATACCGATAACTTTACCAGAATCATCAAACACTGGTCCGCCACTGTTACCAGTTTTTGTAGCTGCATCATATACTAGGGTATAACCGTTCTTCTCTCCGCGAGCAAAGGTAACTACTTTACCTCGTGTAATAGTATATGTTCTCTCCGTCCCTTTCCTGTCAAAAATAGTAGGAAAGCCGGCAACTTTAATATCTGCCTCAAGTTTTATCTCTTCAGAATTGCCTAAAGTGGCGACCGGATAATTTTCCTCTGCTTCAAATGTTACTGTAGCCAAATCTGGGTCATTGTCATTTTTCTGTAATACTTGACGGTCTTTAATAGGATAATCTTTACCGATGTGAGTACGAATTGTGTAAGTAATATCTGTACTACAGGTAACTTTTTTCCTTCCTTTTATTGCATCACAAACGACGTGATTAGCGGTTAAAACTGTGTAAGTTTTTCCTTTTTTGTCAATAATCACACCTGAACCACCGGGAGAAATATCATCTTCGGTATTGATTTGTACTGTAGTTTTTTCCAGACTGTCCTGAACTCTTTCTGCTGCCACTGGTGTCAAAGCTGTGACAGAGAAAAGTATGGAAATTGTGACTGAGAAGATAGAGTAATTATTTTTCAGTAGCTGGTAGGATAAATTCATATCTACACCTTTAATCACCTGAATACAAAGGTATCACACTTATTGTAGAAGATCAACAAGTCAGGTAATTTATTCCCTGTCTGATAGTTAAAATCCCTGAAAACTGGCTGCTTTTAGCAAAAAGATGATCTTTACTGATGAGGATTTCGCTAATTTATGAGACACAAGCGTGGGAAAGGAAATTTATCTATGAGCTTGGAATACTTACTTGATCTAATGCTATACTAGCTCCTCAAAAACAATATCCTCATAAACCGACTCAATGGGAAAACTTAAATCAATACTTCGTAGCTCGATATTATCCCCCGACTGATAATTAAAAATCTCCCAATTACCGCGATCATTTTTGCGGTATAAATCAATCGCTATTTTCTCAGCATCAGCCAAAACATAATCTTGCAAACGAGGATTGCGACGATACAATCTAAATTTATCCCCTCGGTCATAATTGGCTGTACTCGGAGATAAAACCTCAACAATTAAACAGGGATATTGAATTGCTTGGGTTGCAGTGCGATCGCTATCTTCGCACGTAACGCTCACATCAGGATAAACATAATCGTTCGTTTCCAAAATATTTACACGACAATCGGAATTACCAACCTGACAACCACCACCCCGTAAATGACCTTTAACAATAAAAATAATATTACTAGCAATTCGTCCATGATTTTGAGTTCCCCCACTCATAGCGTAAACTTCACCATTAAGATACTCATGGCGAAGCAATTGTTTCTCTTCCCAGACAAAATATTCTTCGGGTGTTAACTTAGGAAACTTATCTTTTACAGCAATCATTTTTTGTTACCCCATCTGTAATAGACTCAAAGTAAAATCCCATTACCTGACTTTCCTTAGCAGCCAATCAGCAGACCCCCGCCCATTGTTGCTGTTAGGCGATCGCTAGTAATAGTAATATTTCTTATTTTTAGGACAAAATACAACATCAATAATAGAAAAAAAATAGAAAAAAGCGGAATGTGGATTTCATCATCATCCAAACTACTCAAAAACAGGCGACCAAATTTCAGAAATTGCCACTTCCCAACCAGGTAATAAATCAGGAAGAGTTAAAATATCACCATCTTTGAAAATTACTGTTTTTTCATGAGAAGAAACCTCTACAGTTCTTGTTTTGGGATTAATTAAAATTCCAACTTTTGCACCTAAATTCATAAAATCTTCAATCTTTTTTCTCAGTTTATCTAAAGAATCAGTTTTAGATTTTACTTCAACTACTAAATCAGGAACTAATTCTGCATAATCTTCCGTTGATTTTCTGAGGCGATGAGCACAAACAAAAGATACATCAGGCGCACGTAAATCAGAATTTGGTAATTTAAACCCCGCACTAGAACCAACTACACGCCCTAGTTTACGAGGTCTTACCCAATTTCTTAACAAAGCTGCAAACTCAGTACCTACTTCTTCCGATTCATAACCCGACGGACTCATAATAATGATACTCCCATCTACTAATTCCAGGCGATAGTCAGGATATGCTATCTGTATTTCTTCTAGTTCTTTGACTGTAAAAGACATGATCGTTTTCTCCTGAAATACTACGGAAATACTATAAAGTCTCTATTCCCTGTGATATTATTCATCATGCCAAATTTCTTCCTTCACCCTCACAGGCAATTTCGCTAAATCTGGCAACTCCACCGCCTCCACATCTGTGATTTTCTCTTTAATATTAATAGGTATATTCACTGGTTGGCGTTCTTCCATCCAGCAACTAGCCACAGGTAAAGTTTCTTCTAACTCATCTAATGGCCGAGGAATCACCATAACTGCATTTAACTCACCAATGCGTTCCGCTTCAAACATTCCTGCTTCTACTGCTACAGCTACATTAGCCACCGAACCACGAATGATGGCGGTGCATAAACCAGCACCAATCTTTTCATAGGAAGCTAAATGGACATCAGCAGCTTTTAGCATGGCATCACAAGCACCCACCATGGCTGGGAAGCCGCGAGTTTCTACCAGCCCAATGGCTTGATTACTCAAACGGCTGTATCTACCATCTCCCATAAATCGAGTCAGACGGTTAATAGGTAGAATTATATCCAAATTAGGATAAGGACGCGCAATCACCAAACTAGACACCAACTGTCCAAACTGTTCAGCAGTTTGTACACCTGCTTCTACAGCCAAGCGTACATCAGCGATACCACCTCGGACAATAGCGGTACAATGACCACTACCAATTTTTTCATAGCCAACTAAGTGGACTCCAGCCGACTTTAACATCATGTCAGCCGTGCCAACTATAGCGGGGAAACTGAGGGTTGAGACTAAACCTAAAGCAGTATCTTTGAGGCTATCACGGCGACGTTCTGCATGAATATTGCTCAAAGCACTTTCATTATATGTTTCCATCTGCATTATTTTCCAGGATAAGGTTCGTATAGCGTCTTCAATCACAGAAGAATGAAAACTAGCATTTGAATATGGACTTGGGTTCACACTTCATACTTAACACTTAACCTGAAGAATTGTCAGAGTTTTGATTGCCCAAAGATTGTCTATGGGGGAATAATGTACTCAGCAGCCTATTTATGCTACCTTGTCCATAAATTTGTGTACCAAAAATATTGTGAGTTTCAAGATTCGACTCACTGGGTTTTAAGTGATCAGAGCATTCTTCTGTAGACTCCGGGAGCGTAGTTTCTTCAGATGTAGAATCACTTACTACAGCGGTTTCTTCTACCGGAGGAGACTGGCTTTTCGGTGTGGGTGAAGGTGGAGATACGGGTGTAGATTGGTGTTTAAATTCCAGAAAAGCCGCTACCGAGAGTTGAGTTGAGGAAATTACTTGTTCCTGTTTCTCTGGTTTCTCTGGCTGAGAATTAGAAGGATCTGGTTCTTCCGCTGACGCTTCAACAACCTGCCGACTAGTATCCCCCAAAATTGAACCAGAGGCAATCACTTGTCCTGGCGCTACGGAATAGTTAAAAACCGTTGTTGCTGCACCAATACAGGCATTAGCCCCAATTTTACCTTGACCAACCATCAAAAAACCGGCTCCCAGGTTTGCTCCTGCTTCTATTTCTAGGATACCCTCGCTTACTTGGAGAATTGACCCCATACCCAGGCATACCCCAGCACCAATCACAATTCTACTGTTAGTAGCTGCTTGGAGAATTATTCCCGGGGCTAATACCGCACTGGGATGAATAATCACGTCGCCATAAATATGTGTATCAAATCTATCGCTCAGTTGTAGCAGCGATATTGACATGAAATTTATTACCTCGGAAGCCGGAAATGGACGATATATTAGCTAATGGGTAATTGGTAATGGGTAATTGGTAATTGGTAATTCTTGCCTCTTGCCCTTTCCCTTTTACCTACTCCTATGGACGCTGAATCATTGCTTCTAATACGCGGCGTTTTGCTTTGGGGTCTGTACCCACTAAACGCACATACTCGCCTGGATATTCAGAAACGTATCCTTCTAAAGCTGCGATCGCTTCTCGTTCAGATGTAGTCTGAATTTGACCCGCAACTGTCCAAGTACCTGTGCGGAAGCGGCGCTGATCTACGTGTTCAACCGCAATTTTTGCCCCACTGGACAACAATTGGCGCAATTGATCTACTGTTTCTGCGCTTAGACGGGTGCTGGTAACTGTCGCCGTTGCTGTCGCCGTTGCAGAATTTGTACTTGTAAATGATTTGCTGCTACCAGCAGACGCTACCATTCCGTTTGGTCTTTGGATAATTGCTTCCAATACGCGACGTTTAGCTTTGGTGTCAATGCCTATTAAACGTACATAATCACCTTTATGGGACTCTATACACTCTTCTAAAGCAGAAATAACTGCTTGAGTAGATGTAGATTGAATTGGTTCACAACTATTCCAAGAACCTGTACGGAAACGTCTCTCATCTACGTATTCTGTACCAATCTTGTAACCACTGGCCAAAAGTTGACGAATTTGTTCTAGGGTTTCGGCACTCAATTTCCCACTACCAAAGGCATTCCCGTTACCATTACCATTGTAACTGCCAACGGATGCGGCCGTAGGTGCTTTAAAGCTAGATGTACCAGCGACTACACCATCAGGACGTTGAACAATTGTTTCCAATACCCGTCTTCTGTTGTTATCAATACCAAATAGACGCACATATTCACCGCTATGGTCTCGCAAACAGGATTCTATAGCAGAAACAGCCTCACCTAAAGACCGGGTTTCAATGGCTTGACAACTCTGCCAAGAACCTGTACGGAAACGTCTTTGGTCTACGTGTTCTGTGCCAATTTTAAATCCTTGTTCTAGTAGATAACGTAATTGATCTACTGTTTCTGCACCTAAGCTATAACTGGCCACGTCACTGCTCCTTTCTAACTCTTCAATTTCAATGCTTGTATAAGATTTATCTGCTGCAAGATTAAGTTCATCCCGAATGGGTGCAATACACTTGCTATCCGCAGCACAGTGATAACCAGCCCGCAAAGCCTGATTAATTCCGACTACATGGTGAGCAAATTCTTGATCTTGCACCTGGACATCTGGTAATCTATCCGCTTGCTGCTGAGTAGTAATTATTGACCCAGAAGCCACGTATTTACCCGGTGGAATTTCCACATCTTGAATTAAGGCGTGCATCATAATAATGCACCCTGCACCCACTCTGGCATTAAATACCGTAGAACGAAAGCCAATAAAACAACTATCGCCAACGTAAGCAGGTCCATGAATTAGCGCCATGTGGGTAATGGAAGCACTTTTGCCAATCCATACTGAGTATTTCTGGCCATCATCACCAATAACTCGGCCTTGCTCCAACCCATGAATGACTACACCATCTTGAATATTAGTATTTTCACTAACACAAAACGGTGTACCTTCATCTGCTCTAATGGAAGTTCCTGGAGCAATTATGACATTTGCACCTATATTGACATCACCAATTAGGTTACAAGAAGAGTGTACAAATGCAGTTTTATCAATATTGGGTTCGGCTAAACTCCTTGACCACGGGGTTGGGGGTGCCGCCGTGCTGCGGACTACCATTGCGAGATTCCTCCTGAAATAAGCTTTTTGTCAGTTGTCAGTTGTCAGTTGTTCAGTTGTTCAGTTGTCAGTTGTCACCTATTACCTGTCACCTGTCACCTGTCACCTGTTACCTGTCACCTGTTACCTGTCACCTGTCACCTGTTCCTGACTATCTATAACTGGTCTTTTTTGCTGTAAATGACACGATCTTCAACATAAATGGTATCTATAATTGCCACCACTGCTGCATCTAAGGGTCGTTGTTCATTGCCCAGCACTTGACGAGCAGCACTGCCGCGACTGACAAGTACCCACTCATTCACTCCTGCCCCCACACTATTATCGGCTGCTACCTCGTATACTGGCAGGAGATTGCCATTTTCATCTACCAATTGCAACATCAGTAGTTTCACACCCCGCAGACTGGGATCTTTTTGGGTGCTAGTTACTGTGCCACGAACTCTGGCAATTTGCATGATTAATTATGGTCTTCTACCGAAAGGGCGAATTGTGTTTACACCTTCCCGGAATTGTTCTACATCTTCTGTATATCGAATTGGTAGAACATATTCCAAGTTTTCGTGAGGACGTGCAATGATGTGTGTAGATAGCACCTGTCCACCGTTAACACGCTTCACTGATTCTACCCCAGCACCTACTGAAGCTTGAACTTCAGAAACGTCACCACGGACGATAACTGTCACCCGACCACTACCGATCTTTTCATATCCTACCAAGGTAACACGCGCAGCTTTCACCATCGCATCAGCAGCTTCTACTACTGCGGGAAAGCCTAAGGTTTCTACCATTCCTACTGCAATTGACATTTTTTTGTCCTTAAATTAAATTTTTACCTGTACCAGATTTAATTTCAAACCACCAGTCTCGTTAATGATTTTCCTTTAAACGGTCAGCACTTCTACAACTAGACTAAGCGCGAAACTGTTCTACTGCTTCTGTATAACGGATTGGCAAGACGTATTCTAGGTTTTCGTGAGGACGAGCAATGATGTGTGTAGACACTACTTCACCACCGTTGACTCTTTTGGCCGCTTCAATACCAGCCGCAACTGAAGCTTGCACTTCAGAAACATCTCCCCTCACAATCACTGTAACGCGAGCGCTGCCAATCTTTTCATATCCTACTAAGGTTACACGGGCAGCTTTTACCATGGCATCAGCAGCTTCTACTACTGCGGGAAAGCCTTTAGTTTCAATCATTCCAACTGCAATTGGCATCGCAGAACTCCTCAAAAATTAATCGTTTTAGAACTAGCGGTGGAAATTTTGGCCGGGGATGCTCACTTTCCAAAATACCGCCATATTTAAGCTTATGAAACCTTGGCATCCTTGGCAACATAAATTACTATAATAGTTTGTCATAAAATATATTTAAAAAACTTAACAAAACTTTATACTGTCTTTTGTGATCTTCAAATTCACTGATCCCTAGAGTGACAGCTTATGCTTTATAATTTCTTTATCACTTTTAGAACCACTACAGTTTACAGCCTCAGCTAATTCTTTGATCAGGAGGATTAGCATAGGCTGGGTATGAGATAGATGGGCTATTGGCTAGATATTTTACTTGGCTATTTTCGTAAATACTGGGTGAAAATTCGCAAATTTTACAAATGTACATGAAAAACTAATTTAAAACAGCAGGAAGGAAAAAATGTTCTTTAGAGAATATCTAAAATGTGACATCATTATTTAATGACTCGATCAAAGGCTATTTTCAGGCAAATATGCCTAAGATATTTAGCTAAAAAGTTAAGAAAACATGGATTTTCTCAGAAAATTTTGTTTTTGAGCAAAGGATTATTTTAAGGGTGTTTAAGAGAGTCGAAACTCAGTTGTCAAGGAAGATTTTAGATGAATGAATTTCTATTTTTAACAAGTTGGTTCGTCCCTCTTTATAGTTTAATAGGGGCAATTTTAACTTTGCCTTGGGGCATAGGAATTATCCAACGCACAGGACCTAGACCTGCTGTATACTTGAATTTGCTGACTACCATCTTAGGTTTTATTCACAGTCTTTTAGTATTTAAAGATGTTTGGAATCGAGAACCAGAACATCTACTGATAACTTGGTTTCAAGCTGCTGATTTCCAATTATCTTTCGCTTTAGAAATTTCTGTGGTCAGTGTGGGAGCAACTGTTTTAATTACCGCACTAAGTCTATTAGCACAAATTTATGCTCTAGGCTACATGGAAAAAGACTGGTCCTTAGCCAGATTTTTTGGTTTATTAGGATTTTTTGAGGCGGCTTTGATTGGTTTAGCAATTAGTGATTCTCTCTTTCTCAGTTATGCTTTGTTAGAGGTTCTCACTCTTTCGACTTATTTACTTGTAGGATTTTGGTATGCTCAACCTTTGGTAGTCACAGCAGCGCGAGATGCTTTTTTGACGAAACGGGTAGGCGACCTATTACTATTAATGTCTGTTGTCACTCTT
The DNA here is from genome assembly GCF_000426905.1 of Dolichospermum circinale AWQC131C. Classification (NCBI taxonomy): domain Bacteria; kingdom Bacillati; phylum Cyanobacteriota; class Cyanophyceae; order Nostocales; family Aphanizomenonaceae; genus Dolichospermum; species Dolichospermum circinale. Next base: position 4,536 of record NZ_KE384589.1, on the reverse strand, counting down.
TCTACTCTGGCTGGGAGCTTAAATTTTTCCGATTTGTATGAATGGGCGCAAACTGCTGATTTAAACCCAGTTACATCTACTTTACTTGGCTTGGGTTTAATTGCAGGTCCTGCTGGTAAATGCGCTCAATTTCCTCTGCATCTGTGGTTAGATGAAGCCATGGAGGGTCCAAATCCAGCCTCGGTAATGCGAAACTCCTTGGTAGTAGCTGGGGGTGCTTATATTCTCTACAAGATTCAACCATTATTATCTTTGTCCCCTATTGCTTTAAATACTTTAGTGGTGGTGGGAATAATGACAGCAGTGGGCGCAACTTTGGTGTCTATTGCCCAAATTGATATTAAGCGATCGCTCTCCCATTCTACTAGTGCTTACATGGGATTGGTATTTTTAGCAGTGGGTTTAGAACAAGGCGGGGTAGCTTTAATGTTACTCCTCAGTCATGCTATCGCCAAAGCCCTATTATTCATGAGTTCTGGTTCTGTTATCTATACCACCCAAACCCAAGACTTAACAGAAATGGGGGGGTTATGGTCAAAAATGCCGGCTACTACCACTGCTTTTGTGGTTGGTTCAGCAGGTATGGTGACTCTACTACCATTAGGCAGTTTCTGGGCAATGTTAGCATGGGCTGATGGACTGGTCAGAGTTAGCCCCTGGGTAATTGTGGTTTTAATCTTAGTTAATGGCCTCACAGCTTTGAACTTAACTAGGGTATTCCGGTTAATTTTCTGGGGAAAATCTCAACCAAAAACCCACCGCGCCCCAGAAGTCGCCTGGCCAATGGCATTACCAATGGTGACTTTAACTATACTAACATTATTGTTACCATTAATGCTACAACAATGGTATTTATTACCTAGCTGGGAAAGTTTAGATAGGTATATAGTTGGTTCTCTATTCGCTTCCACTCTGACTGGAGTAGCCCTTGGTAGTACCATTCATCTTCACAAGGCTTGGTCAAGATCCAGAATTTTAATCTGGAGATTTTTACAAGATTTATTGGGCTATGATTTTTACATAGACCGCATTTACCGCTTAACGATTGTAAGTGCTGTGGCGCTGTTATCCAAAATATCGGCGTGGAGCGATCGCTTTTTGGTAGATGGTCTAGTCAATTTAATCGGCTTTGCGGCAATTTTTAGCGGACAAAGTTTGAAATACAGCATTTCTGGTCAATCCCAAGGCTATATGCTGACAATTATCTTTGTTATTAGCATCCTGGGTTTTTTCATTAGCTTCTCATTGGGCTTATTCGATAAGTTGCCTTTTTAGGTCAATTGTCAGTTGTCCGTTGTCGGTTGTCGGTTGTCAGTTGTCAATTGTCAGTTGCAAAAGAATATTTCTCTCCTGTGTTCCCTGTTCCCTATTCCCTCTTCCCCTATGCTCAGTACATTGATTTTACTGCCGTTAATTGCTGCGGCTTTCATTGGTTTTTATCCTTCTACTATTTCTGGTAAACTCGCCCGCATCATAGCTTTAGTTTTTAGCGGTATTATTTTTCTATGGAGTATTTTCATAGCCATTCAGTTTAACCCCGGAGACGTTACTCAACAATTTGCCGAATCTCTACTGTGGGTAGATGCCATTGGCTTAAATTACAATTTGGGCATAGATGGTTTATCACTACCGTTATTACTTCTGAATGGACTATTAACTTGTATTGCTATCTATAGTAGTGATGAATCTCAACAACGTCCTAGATTTTACTATTCCTTAATTTTTCTCTTGACCACTGGGGTAATTGGAGCATTTTTAGCACAGGATTTATTATTATTTTTCCTGTTCTATGAGTTGGAATTAATACCCCTGTATTTGCTAATTGCTATTTGGGGAGGTGCAAGACGAGGTTATGCAGCCACGAAATTTCTCATTTATACCGCTTTTTCGGGAATCGTCATTTTAGCTAGTTTCCTGGGTATAGTTTGGTTAAGTGGTTCTTCCAGTTTTGCACTCTCGACCTTAAATAGTCAAAATCTGCCCTTAGCTACCCAAATTTTACTCCTTGTAGGCATTTTGGTCGGTTTTGGCATTAAAATCCCCCTCTTTCCCTTCCATACTTGGCTACCAGATGCCCACGTTGAAGCTTCTACACCTATATCTGTTCTCTTGGCTGGCATACTATTGAAGTTAGGGACCTATGGCCTACTGCGATTTGGCATGAATTTGTTACCAGATGCTTGGGCTTATTTAGCCCCTTACTTAGCTACATGGGCAGTAATTAGTGTCTTATTTGGCGCTTCTTGTGCGATCGCGCAAACGGATATGAAAAAAATGGTAGCTTATAGTTCTATCGGACACATGGGCTATGTCTTGTTAGCGGCTGCTGCATCTACACCTCTAAGCGTATTAGGGGCAGTTATGCAAATGATTAGTCACGGATTAATATCCGCTATGTTATTCCTGCTAGTAGGAGTTGTCTATAAAAAAACTGGTAGCCGAGATTTAAACGTGGTTCGGGGACTACTCAACCCAGAACGCGGTTTACCTTTGATTGGTAGTTTAATGATTATGGGAGTCATGGCCAGTGCAGGTATACCCGGAATGGTGGGATTTATTTCCGAATTTATCGTTTTTCGCGGTAGTTTCGCAGTTTTCCCTGTTCAAACATTGTTAGGAATGCTAGGAAATGGTTTAACTGCCGTTTATTTCTTAAATCTTGTCAATCGTGCCTTTTTTGGACGGTTATCAGAGGAAATTTACAACCTACCTCGTGTTTACTGGAGCGATCGCCTTCCTGCTATTATTTTAGCTGTATTTATCCTCATTTTCGGTATTCAACCCACTTGGCTGGCACATTACACCGAAACCACAATTACCACCATGGTAAACACTAGTAATCTAGTACACAACAGTGAGCATAAAATAGCTATTCAAAATAGTTAAAAGTCGTATTATTCAGCCTTTTAACTTTTGATTTCTAATTCAATTACAGGAGAAATAGTATGGTCAAAACTGAAAAAAAGCCCGCTTACAATCCCCTAGCTGAGTATCTTCAACGCTTACAAAATGGTGGTGCATTACTCAAAGATAGCCCCGAAAATGTTTTAGAAGTTGTTGGCATTCTCAAAAGTTATGGTATAGTTTTAGATGCCTATTCTAAAAACCTCATTTACATCGCTGAACATCAATTTTTAGTGTTTTTTCCCTTCTTTAAATATTTTGATGGTGATGTTTCTTTAGCTAAATTAATCCGTCATTTATGGCATGATCGGATTAATTTTGAATATGCTGAATATTGCATGAAAACCATGATGTGGCATGGTGGAGGCGGTTTAGACGCATATTTAGATACTCAGGAATTTCAAGATAGAGCAAAAACCGTTATTGCTGCTAAATTTAAATATAATCCCCTGCTGTTGGGATTAAATCAACTATTTCCTGAATTTTTAACCGAACAGTTACGAGTTTCAGCTTATTACACTGGTTTAGGTCAATTTTGGCGAGTCATGGCTGATATGTTTCTGAATTTATCAGACCGCTATGACAACGGCGAAATTAAATCTATTCCCCAAGTTGTAGAACATATTAAACTGGCTTTAGTGGCAGATGCAATTAAACCAATTACATACAGCGTCAAAATTGGTGGTAAAGTCTATGATATTATTCCTAAATCAGTTGGTTTAACCTTCCTTGCAGATACCGCAATTCCCTATGTAGAAGCAGTATTTTTTAGAGGAACACCATTTTTAGGAACAGTTTCTTTAAACGCCCAAGCATATCAAGTTCCTCCAGATCAATCTCGATTCCAATATGGTGCATTATACGCCGATCCTTTACCTATTGGTGGTGCGGGGATTCCCCCAACTTTATTAATGCAGGATATGCGTCATTATTTGCCAGAATATTTACATAGTATTTATCGTCGCAGTCTCAGGAGTGAAGATGATTTACGAGTACAAATTTGTATGAGTTTCCAAAAATCCATGTTTTGCGTCACCACGGCCGCAATTTTAGGACTTTTACCTTATCCATTAGATACTCAAGATCCATCTGAGAAAAAAGCCATTCAAGTTTATTTAGAAAAGTGGCTGTCAAGATTAGAAAACTCCCGGTTATTAGAAGTCAATAAATAGGCTAATATAACTACCCTATCATATTGCCAAAAAATAATTTTTGCGGATTTAAAAGAAAGAAATCTCTTGACACGAAGCTGGGACTATGTTATCATAGCACCGACGAGGAAGAACTATCTTCGCTGCATAAGCAATTTTAAATACCATTAAATAAAACAAGACTAATTGAGAGTTAGTTATAGATGACTCTTCTGGTTGTTGTCTGTGTCTGGAGTGGTTAGTTAAAAACCGCTTCAGGACTAAAATTGGTGTAGCATCAGCAGTTGCCACAAATACGTAGTATGAGTTATCATACTAATATTGTCTTTAAAAGTATTATTACCAGCTTGGATTTTTAAATTCCAGATTGGATCTGAATATAGTCATTTAACTTAAGAATGAGACATTAAGATACACAATATAGTCATTTAACTTAAGAATGAGACATTAAGATACACAATAATCACGGATGATTTCATCT
>NZ_KE384588.1:204364-254267 GCF_000426905.1 Dolichospermum circinale AWQC131C | reverse complement strand
GCATTGGTTGATACGCCTTGGTTGAGAGACAATCTCAACTTATGTATTTGTTAGCATTAGTTAGCGAAAAAGTATCGGAATACATTTGCCGTAATTGAGAACAAACCACCGGGCTTTGCGGTTGCCTCAGATGTTGTCTTAGTCTAGATTTCTAATCTCAAGACTGATTGTGGGAAACTCAATGAAATAATATGCAATCCTAGAAAACTTGTAGAGACGTTCCATGAAACATCTCTACATTCTTTTCCACTAGATTGTTGATAACAAATATTACCAACATAAGTAAGTTGGCATCAAAAAACCAAACTCTGTAAAGAAATGTAATATCGCTAAAAACCGTTCGGCTGACGCTCACGGCGAAGCCTCTTCCCTGTCACCTGTAACCTGTCACCTGTCACCTGTAACCTAGTTAGTGAATATGTAAGAAAACCTGAGCAACCGTACAAGCCGCTCAGATTGATTGGTTTTTATTCCGTCTGTGTCAGGATTAACTACAAACCCAAAAATTACCTTTTCGGAAATCCGCTGAAAATAAATTTTTTTTCATAAAGGCTTGACTAATTAATCATCAATCAGGTATTATATTAGATTGTCTGTCTAATTCTGGCTCGGATCAGGTAGACATACTGCAAAAGCTGGCAAAAGCTGTGAATAATAGCGTCTCTATAGAAGATTAGAGCCAGCTACCTGTACGGCAACCTCAAGGACGATTTAATGACCTACGCAATTATTGAAACTGGCGGAAAACAAATTAAAGTAGAAGCAGGTCGTTTTTACGACATTGAACTACTCAACGCCGAACCAGATGAAAAAGTTACCATTAACGCTGTATTGCTGGTAAACCACGACGGCGCACTTTCCATTGGACAACCTTTAGTAGAAGGTGCAACAGTCGAAGGGACAATTATGCGACACCTGAGAGGTCGCAAAGTCCTGGTGTATAAGATGAAACCTAAAAAGAAAACCCGCAAAAAACGGGGACACCGCCAGGAAATCACCAGATTTTTGATTAATTCTATCAATCTCAACGGCGCAGTTTTAGCTTACGAAGCAGCCCCCACTGGTGCTGAAAGTCCAATTGTTGATGCTGAATTTGTAGGAGAAACCGCAGAGGAATCATAAAAATTGTCAATTGATAATTACCAATTACCAATTACCAATTAAATTTTTCTTAGCCTAAACTAGACAATTAGCAGTCCGGGCTTCATAAAGTAAATAAAAAAGAGGAAATCATGGCTCATAAGAAGGGAACAGGTAGTACGCGTAACGGTCGTGACTCAAATGCTCAACGACTAGGTGTAAAGCGTTACGGTGGACAAACTGTACGCGCAGGTAATATTTTGGTTCGTCAACGTGGTACTAAGGTTCACCCTGGTAACAATGTCGGTATTGGCAGTGATGATACCTTGTTTGCTTTAGTTGACGGTGTAGTTACCTTTGAAAGAAAGGGTAAAAGCCGGAAGAAAGTTAGCGTTTATCCAGTGGTAGTAGCAGAGGTAGAAGCGTTAGCAAGCTAGTTAGTGATTAATCATCTGGCTAAAAATTGTAGAGATGTTCCATAGAGCGTCTCTACAAGATTTAAAGTAATTAAGATGGGGTAATTCATATATAAAGCTTGATAAATGCGCCCAGTGCTAAACCTACGACTGCAAAAAAGGATATACAGCCAAAAGCGAGCGCTGGTTTTAAAGCAAGTGTTTGGAAATCTATTCTCGCTAAAATAGTCGCGCACAAAATGAGTAAAATGTCAAGAAATACCCGAAACCAGGCAACCATGAGAAAAAATAGGAAAGCTGCTAAGATAGCTACACCAAAAGCCCTAGCACTGGACTTGAACAAGGTACTGACATACTCGTTTATTTTTAACCAAGGATTGGTAAAACAGATTAGGGACAGCAGGATAGTTACCACAGTTAGCAGCCATATATACCAAGGGGCTTTTTCTTCAAATATCATCCAGCCCAATGTACTGTAACTCAGTAATACGAGTGTCAGGGAGAACCAAGGGATCTTTTTCAAGATTGACATATAGCAGCAGTCAAGAATAAAACAGAGTGAATAAATGTGAAAGTAATGTGAAAGTTCTGTACCTTACTCAGTTACAAATCGTAATATACTGGTATTTTGAATATCGGTTTCATTCATTATTTCACAGATTTACCTAACCCATCAGGTTTCTTGATGGTAAATTCCACCCCTAATTCCATTTTGAGAGAATAAAAATCAACATTTGGTTAAATATGTTGATAAATATTTGTAAACTGTTAGCAGTTGAGTAGCCAACTGGCATATCATTAAGGATTGATCATGAGACAACTTGTTATCGTCGAGCGTATAAGCCTAATTGGTCATATCGTTTCTATGGTATTTGGACTGCTGGGGATATTAATTGTGATTCCCAATGCTGAATTGCTTGTCAGCTTATCCGCAGCAGGTGAGACCGTCATGCAGTGGAGTATGGCAGGTGGTGGTGTGGTATATATGATTTTCGGGGCGTTGGGAGTGTTCCTCTATGCTTACCGAACTTTGGGTTTGGCACGCACTTTAGGATTTTTAATACCATCCTTATCAATTTCCCTAACTAGTGAATTATTAGGAACTAGTACAGGCTTTCCCTTTGGAGGCTATAGCTATTTGAGTGGCTTAGGTTATAAAATTTCTGGTTTAGTACCTTTTACAATTCCCCTTTCATGGTTTTATGTAGGATGTGTATCTTATGTATTAGCCCGTGCGGGTTTACAAGTAGATAAAAAACCTAGCTTGTTTCGTCAAATTGGTGCAATTGTTTTAGGTGCTTTACTACTCACCTCCTGGGATTTTGTCCTTGACCCAGCCATGAGTCAAACTTCCTTGCCTTTCTGGTATTGGCACGAACCAGGCGCTTTCTTTGGTATGCCTTACCAAAACTTTGTCGGTTGGATGGGTACTGGTGCTTTATTCATGACTGTAGCGGCTTTATTATGGAGTCAAAACCCGATTAAATTAGACTCTTACCAATTGAATGTACCTTTATTAGTTTATTTAGGTAACTTTGGTTTTGCCACAGTCATGAGTTTAGCCGCTGGGTTTCCTATTCCTGTATTACTAGGTGTAGCTCTGGGGGTCGCTCCGGCTGTACTGCTATGGTCTAAAGGTTCTAGCGCACCCGCAACAGTGAATATGGAAGCAGCTACTCAGGAAGTTGCTGTTACTAATGTGAAGGTTGCTTTTAAGTAGGTAAGAGAGACGAGGAAAGAGGGATAAGAAATTATTTACCTCTTTCCTAATTACACGGTCAAATTCCCATAAGTAGGTGAACTGACAAAAACCAACATAAGTAACGAAAAGTAAAGTTGCCCAAAACCTCTTCCCTGTTCCCTGTTCCCTGTTCCCTGTTCCCTATTACACGGTCAAATTCCCATAAGTAGGTGAACGGAAAAAAACCGACATAAGTAACGAAAAGTAAAGTTGCCCAAAACCTCTTCCCTGTTCCCTGTTCCCTTGTCATAACGACAATTTTTAACGCCAACCTACTTAATTTAGATTAATTTACACAAATTGCGAGAAGATGTAAACTAGCTACTTTATACAAAAAGTCAAGGTTAGAATTGCTAAATATTATTCCTCTCCTCCTGCTACTAGTCCAAGTCCCCGCTACGGCGATTTTACTTTCTCGTTTACTCAAAGGACCAGGACGTTATCCAGCTTTAAAACCACAACAACCTACACCAGAACTTTTGGGAACTGTGAGTGTGGTTGTACCGACACTTAACGAAGCATTACGAATTAGCCCGCTGTTAGCCGGTTTAAGTCGCCAAAGTTACGAAGTTAGAGAAATTATTGTTGTTGATAGTAAGTCACAAGATGGTACTCCCGACCTAGTGAAAACCGCAGCATTAACAGATCCTCGCTTTAAATTAATGACAGATGATCCCTTACCTACTGGCTGGGTTGGTCGTCCTTGGGCTTTACATAATGGCTTTTTATTTACTTCCGAGGGCAGTGAGTGGTTTTTGGGCATGGATGCAGATATTCAACCCCACCCCGGTTTAGTGGCGAGTTTGGTGAAAACTGCGATCGCTCAAGGTTATGATTTAGTATCTTTATCACCGCAATTTATTCTCAAATATCCGGGAGAATGTTTATTACAACCAGCTTTGTTGATGACATTGCTGTACAGATTTGATCCTACGGGTATTTATACTGAACAACCAGAACGGGTCATGGCTAACGGCCAATGTTTTTTGTGTCGTCGGTCTGTGTTAAAGGCTGTGAATGGTTACAGCAGCGCTAAAGGTTCTTTTTGTGATGATGTCACCTTAGCCCGGAATATTGCCTCTCATGGCTTTAAAGTGGGCTTTTTAGACGGGGCAAAGGTGCTAAAGGTGCGAATGTATGAAGGGGCTTTAGAAACCTGGAAAGAATGGGGACGTAGCCTAGATTTGAAAGACGCAACTCCCCGCGCTCAAGTTTGGGGTGATTTATGGTTATTGTCTGCGGTGCAGGGTTTACCACTATTGATTTTACTGGGTTATTTCCTGTTTCCCCCTTTGCTTCCTTCACTGCCAACACTGCTATTGTTAGAATTAAATATATTTCTGGTAGTGATTCGTTTTGCTTTATTATTAGCGATCGCTCCCTCTTATGATCGCAAAGATGCCACCGCTGGTTGGTTATTCTGGCTTTCCCCCTTGGCTGACTCCTTAGCGGTGCTACGCATCTTTTTATCTGCCCTCCGCACTCCCAAAGAATGGCGCGGGCGGAAATATGGTGATTAATGCCATTTAGGGCGCTGACTGAGGGTATCGCTCTTTATTCCAATTTATCTTAATTGGGAAGAGCGATTGTATTTATGAGAAAATACAGCACTTCCCGGTGTTATGAGGTACATATTTAGTGGGCAAGATGCCCGCACTACAAGAGTCTACTGTATGACTTTTGATCAATTATATGATGATCTATTATTCCGACTTGAAAATTATCAGTTAGCGGCGGAAGTAGACAATTAAATAGGGCTGGCTGAATAAGTACCCAAAGTGAACCTAGATGCTACACAGTTTTTAAAATGGTGGTTTGAGAGATTGGTTTCCAAATTCACCGCATGATTTGTACCTCACTCCAGTTAAATGTAATGTACCTTTTATCTGACATTTTATGTGAGTTTAATTTCTGATCTCAACACAGTTTGATCATCAGTATGTGAAATCTGAAAACCGAGTTTTTTACATACTTGCTGCATCACTGAATTATCAGCTAAGATGTCAGCATAGATACAGCAGATTTTCTCATTTTTACCAACTTCTAGTAATTTCCTGAGTAATTCAGTACCCAAACCTTGATATTGAAACTGATCACTCACAAGTATAGCAAATTCCGCGCTTTTATTTTCATGTGATTTACTTAATCTTCCTACTGCTAATATTTCCCTGTTTTTTGTTTGAGGATTTTGGTATTCTGCAACTAAGGCCATTTCTCGATCATAGTCAATAAAACACATCCTGGTTAGTCTTTCATGGGTAATGCGTTGACTCAATTTAATTAGGTGGAAATAGCGGAAATAGACACTTTCTGCTGATAGAGTTTTGTGAAATTCTACCATTAATGGTTCGTCTTCAGGACGAATAGGACGAATAATAACTGGTATACCATTTTTCAATTGCCAATTACTAATATATTGACTAGGATAGGGACGAATTGCTAATTTTGGTAATTGATTTTCTGTTAGATCAGGAGAATGTAAAACTATTCTCGCATCTAAGGCAATTAATCCTCTAGGATTTTCTGGAGTTGGAGGAAAAGCTAATAATGGATTAATATCAATTTCTTTAATGTCAGGTTGTTCTATGACTAATTGACTAAATTCTACCATTAATTGTTCAAGGGCAGAAATATTAATACTTTTGCGTCCTCTGACTCCTGACAATGCTTGATAAATTTTTGTTTGTTCCATCATCCGTCGTGCTAGGGTAGTATTAAGAGGAGGAAGTGCCAGGGAACTGTCCTGAAATATTTCTACTAATTGTCCTCCAGTACCAAATAATAATACTGGTCCAAATTGGGGATCTAAACTACTACCAATAATCAATTCATAACCGTCAGTTTTTACCATTGGTTGTACAGTAACACCAAGAAAATCTTCTGCTTTTCCTTTCTCTTTTACTGATATTTCAATATTCTCATAAGCAAGTTTTACAGCTTCCCCATTTTGTAAATTTAACTGCACACCTCCCACATCAGTTTTATGGGTAATTGTTTGAGAATATAGTTTTAAAACCACGGGATAACCAATATTTTCTGCACATTTGACGGCTTGGTCTGCACTTTTAGCAATGCAACCAACAACTACAGGAATACCATAAGCAGCTAAAATTTCTTTAGATTCAAATTCCGTGAGAATTGTTCTTTTTGCTGTTCTTGCAGCTTGCATAATATTTGTAATATTAGCACAATTGCGAGTATTAACATCACAAATTAATGTTGGTAAAACCGGAGTTTCATAAATACCGCGCAGGTTATAACTCGATTTCCACATATAACTAAATACCCGCGCGGCCGCGTCAGGATAAGCATAAGTGGGAATACCTTGACTATTGAGAATTTGTTCTCCCGCAGCCACATCATTACCTCCCATCCAACTAGCTAAAATCGGCTTATTAGACAGTTGGGCGTAAGCTTTTAATTGTACTGCAATTTCGGTAGGATCTGTCATAGATTGGGGTGTTAAAATCACTAATAAACCGTCACTATTGGCATCTTTGGTGACAATTTCTAAAGCTTTTTGATAACGTTGAGGGTCAGCATCTCCTAAAATATCAATAGGATTATTATGACTCCATTGTGGTGGTAAAATTTCATTTAAAGAGGTCATAGTTTCGGGAGAAATAGTTGCTAATTCTCCACCGTTTTCAATTAAAGTATCTGTTGCTAATACTCCTGGACCACCAGCATTAGTTAAAATCGTCAACCGTGAACCTTGGGGACGGGGTTGTTTTGCTAATACTTCCGACATATCAAATAAATCAGAAATACTATTAACTCGTAATACCCCACAACGACGAAAAGCTGCATCTAAAACAGCATCACTTCCTGTTAATGCACCCGTGTGAGAAACTGCGGCTTTAGCTGCGGCTGCGGTACGACCAGCTTTAATCACAATTATCGGTTTTGTTAAAGCCACCTCTCGCGCTGCTGACAGAAAAGAACGCGCATTTCCAATAGATTCCATATAAATTACAATACTTTTTGTCTGAGGATCATCACCCAGATAATAAATTAAATCACCCCAACCAATATCTAACATTGAACCGATAGAAATAAAGGCACTAAAACCCACATTTTCTTTTAAACTCCAGTCCAGAATTGATGTACATAAAGCCCCACTTTGGCTAATAAAACCGACATTTCCCGGACGCGCCATTTTACTAGCAAAAGTAGCATTTAGCCCAGAGATTGGATTCATTACTCCTAAACAATTAGGACCAATAATTCTAATTTTTACCCCTTGTGCTTGTTGCAGTATTTCCTGTTCTAAAACTAGACCTTTTTCTCCTGATTCCTTAAAGCCAGCAGAAATAATAATTGCACCTTTAATTCCCGCGTCAACACAATCAGAAATAATTTTGGGTACAGTTGGTGCAGGGGTAGCAATAACAGCTAAATCAATTTTTTCAGGAACATCAAATATAGTAGCATAGGCCTTAATTCCTAATACACTATGACGGTAAAGATTAATAGGGAAAACAGTCCCTCCAAAGGGATTAGTAATTAAGTTCCAAAGTAAGGTTCTTCCCACACTTCCAGGTTTTTCGGTAGCACCAATTACGGCTACAGTTTGCGGTTGAAATATAGCATCTAAGGGATTAATTCTGCTCACTTGCAAGATATCATGAGCTTTATCGCTAGGTTTTTTAGTAAATGTTTCCATTTATAACTCCGAGTGATTTGTAGTTAATTTTGTAGTTAATTTTTATATTATATCGTTTCCCAGTCTCAAGTAGGATTTTATCCTTTACCAATAATATTAATTATTTTATCTAAAGCTATATTAATTCCTATTTCTGCTATGGGAGAAAGACAATCTCCTAATTCAAAATTAACCCCTGGTACTGTGACTAACCAAGCAGTTGGACAATAACCATAGAGGTATTTAGTCAGAGATAAAAGCGATCGCGGATTACCAATATGTCCTAACATCATATTAGATAATATATGAGATATTGTATTAGATTCACTAAGCAATATAGACTCCACTTCCACATTTTCCGATTCTGAACTCATCATAGCATCTACAAAAATTGCTAAATTGACATTTGCTAAATTTGCTGCTAATTCTGGGGTAAGTTGGTGAACTGCAAGAGATTCAACATCAGATAAATGCCAAGAATTGATAATATTGGCGACTTTTTGACCAATGGCATCATCACTGCGTAATTCATTGCCATAACCAATTATAATTGTAGTTACGCTCATTTCTATTACCTCCTTTATAAACTTATGTAAATAGGGTATTTATTTTTCTGCTCATCAGTTATATAATACCTCCAGGTGTATTTATAAAACCTGTAAAAATTTTAAATAAATTGCGAGGCTGTTTTATGCCTGAAGTGAATTTTCAAAAGTCAATTAATAGTGCTGCTAAGATTGTAGAAGAATATGCAGCAGGAAAAAGAGATTTTGAGAGAGCAGAATTAAGTGACGCTAATTTGCAGGGTTTGGACTTAAAAGGCTCTAATTTCAGCTATGCTGATTTGAGCAAAGCTAACCTCAGCGACGCTAATTTGCGAGGATGTGATTTGAGTTTTAGCGATTTGAGTCAAGCTAATTTACAAAATACAGATTTGCGAGGAGCGATGTTGATTTCTGCCAACTTGCGTACAGCTAATTTGCAGGGGACGCATTTAGAAAAAGCAGACTATAACCATAACACCCATTTTCCTCCAGATTTTGACCCTATTACAGCAGGTTTAACCATGAGTCAAACATCAGTATAAATATTGATGCGGCTATATTAGCCGCTGATTATTTATACTTGTATTAATATAACATTAATATAAATTGTCAGAAATAGGCCATTATATTAATTCAAAACTAAAATAGCATATTTTCTCAATTTTTGCAAATTTTAATTTTATAACTCAATTTTTGACTGGAAATACTTTAGTTAAATCTAAAATTAGTTCCGGGAAAGATGGCAATTTGACAGACTCATTAGGGAGGATAATTGATTTATGACGATAGCCGAATTTACCTTGTAAATCTTGATATGGGTCACTGTAGCATTCTAAATAATAGGCCATTAAATTGAAGATCCAATAATCTGAAATACCGGCTTCTGCATATAGAGGTAACTTTACTTCTTGGTCATATTTTAAAGATGAATCAGCTACTTCAATAATTAGGAAAATATCAGATGGTGTAGGATGATTTAGAAAATAATCATCAGTTCTATTACGGAGGATAGCTATATCTGGTTCTGGTTCGCTATTTGGGGCTATATATATAGGATCTTGAGCCTGTAAAGTGGCAAGATTTCCTAATAATGTTGTTAATTCTCTGATTAACCGTCTATTGTATGTTGAATGTGCTTTACCTTTTGCAGCCATTTTGATAATTTCACCTTTAATTAGTTCAACTCTGTCATCTTCTGTGAAGAAGTCAAGGTCTGCTAGACGGTGATATTCAGTTATGGTAAAGCGTTTAGCAGTAGCAAGAGTCATAAAAATTAGAAATTTGGGTAATATGAGTTTGAGCTATCTTAGAGTTAGATTATATCACATTATATCATATAAATGATCTAAATGATCAAAAAAACCAATATGCCCGACTTTTTAAAGCAGTCGAGTAACTAATACATACTAATTACGAAAAATTTGATTAATTACAGTGCCATTTTTATTTACTACTTCTATTAATAAAGGCATTTGTCCCATAGCGTGAGTAGAACAACTCAAACAAGGATCAAAAGCCCTAATTCCAGCTTCAACCCGGTTTAACATTCCTTCTTTTATGTTATCACCTTGGATAAAATGACGGGCAATTTGGGCAACTGTGCGATTCATTGCTAAGTTATTTTGACCAGTAGCAATAATCAAATTTACTTTTAACATTAAACCGTTTTCATCAACTTGATAATGATGGAATAATGTCCCCCTTGGTGCTTCACTTACACCCACAGATTCCAAGCAATTAATCCCAGCTTCTGCCCGGAGACGAGTTGATAAAATATCAGGATCATCTAAGATAATTGCTATATGTTCAATGGCTGCTAAAATTTCAATTAACCGGGCATAATGATAGAAAAATGATGATTTAACAGTGCCATTTTCATAACTACGAAATTCTTTTAATTCTGCGTCCGCTAAAGGTGTACCAATATGACTACAAATATTCAATCTGGCCAGGGGTCCAACACGATACATTCCACTATCTAAACGACAATGATCACTGCTATCAGGATAACCCAAAGGAAGATAATAAGGTGATTTTAAATAGGAGTCTGTTTGCACCGCTTCACCGATAAATTCATGATAGTTATTAGGGTCAAGTTTATCAGCAACAATATTCCCGGCACTATCAACAAATCGGATATGTCCATCATAAGTTTCCCATAAACCGTCAGGACTGACTAAACCCATAAATAAACTCGGAAAATTACCAAAAGTTTTAACTTCTTTTTGATAAATTTTTAACAACTTTTTAAACAACTCAATAGCATTAATTACTGTAGATTTTGCTTCAGGAATCCGTTGCTGAATATGGGTGCGATTTTCTTGGGTTAAAGGGTGACTTACTCCACCAGGAACAGCCCAGGAAGGATGGATTTTTTTCCCTCCTAATAATTCAATGATTTCCTGTCCAAATTGCCGTAAACGAATACCACCTCTAGCTAATTCTGGTTCAGCAGCAATTAAACCAAAAATATTGCGTTTTTCTGGTGCGCTATCCATGCCTAATAATAAGTCAGGAGCGCTCAGGTGAAAGAAGTTGAGGGCATGGGATTGGACAATTTGACCTAAATTTATCAAACGACGTAATTGAGAGGCTATTTTAGGGATTTTTACCGCTAAAATGCCATCTCCTGTTTTGGCTGAAGCTAACAAGTGACTTACCGGACAAATCCCGCAAATTCTCGCAGTAATTCCTGGCATTTCTGGGAAAGGACGACCAACACAAAACTTTTCAAAACCGCGAAATTCAGTGACATGAAATCGAGCGTCATTTACTTGACCTTGATCATCTAAATAGATGCTAATTTTGGCGTGGCCTTCAATACGAGTTACGGGGTCAATAACAATTTTTTTCATAATTATGTACTTGGTAATAATAAACAATTGTAGGTTGGGTAGAACAAGGTGAAACCCAACAAAATATTCGATAATGATTATGTTGGATTTCCTTTGTAGGTTGGGTAGAACAAGGTGAAACCCGACAAAATATTCGATAATGATTATGTTGGGTTTCCTTTAGTAATTACAAATCATAAATTCTAGATTCTGCTAATTCTGGATATTCATCACAATAATCTTCAAAGGCAGTTTTTAGGGGTTTTTCGGCGCGTTGGTGAGCAATTTCGGCTTGTATTTCTTCTACCACATCCCAAGCGGCTGCACATTCTGTAGAATTAATACCTTTTTCTGCACAAACAATGCGAGCTTTTTTAATTTCATCTTGTAATTCTTGTTCTAATAAAAATGAGCGTGGTTGTTCTAAACAACTACTCCGGGCTAAAATGTCAGTGAGGGAAATAATTCCTAATAGTTTACCACTAATTACCGGCGCACGTCGCAGATGATGATTAGCAAATAATCTGGCTACATATTCTAAACCTAATTCTGGATTGACAACAATACAAGGTTTAGTCATAATTTCATAAACGCGGACTTTATTCGGGTCTTTGCTATAGGAAATTACCTTATAAACAATGTCACTTTCTGTGATAATACCATAGGCATCTTGTTCATGACGACGATCTACAATTAATGCTCTCCAATCTCTAGAACGCATTAAATCAACTGCTTCTTTTGCTGTTGCTGAACTGCGAATCATTGCTACATCTTTAGTCATAACATCAGCTGCTGTTAACATAATTTACCTCCAAAATAATTAAAAATTAAAAATCCAAAATTCAAAATTAAATTAACCAAACTTAATCATTTCTCGGCCGATAATTTCCGGCTTTTCTCCTTTTAATAAAGGTGAAATTGCGGCGCGAATACGATCTGCTGAAGGTGGACAACCGGGTAAATAAATATCTACTGCGACTACTTTATGTACGGGGACAACTTTATTTAATAACGGGGGAACAATTCCGGGAGAATTAGGGATTTGTTGATGAATATTAGCCGCTTGAATATAAGCTAATTGTAATGCAGGTTCAGCACCACCAGCAAGATTGCGTAAAGCAGTAACATTACCAGTAACAGCACAATCACCAAAGGAAAATATGGTTTTAGTGCGTTGTCTAATTTTGTAAATTAATTCCAAATGTTCTTCATTGGCTATAGCTCCTTCAACTAATACTAAATCTACATTTTCTGGATATTCTTTAATATCAGCAATGGGACTATAAACTATATCTACTTGTGCTGCTAAGTCTATTAACCATTCATCTAAATCTAAGAAGGACATATGACAACCGGAACACCCACCTAACCACACTGTTGCTAATTTCATTTTCGTCATTTTTTTACCTTTTTAACTTTCATTGGCAATTAATGATTGCCATTCTTTGACAACATGAATGGGAACTAGAATATTAATGAATTTATTACCAGGTAAAGGTATGCCCAAAGTTAGAGATTCTGGAGGTAATTGGGGTAAAATTTCTGTGAAATCATATTGACCAATTGTGGGGACTGGGGCTGTATCTAAAAATATATCATTAGCATTCAAAACTTTACCTGTATTCGTAGTAATTGTTAACGGTTGGGGGTGAATTAATTCCGCAGAATTAGGAAAGCCAACTAAGCGAAGATTGATATTAGATGGTTGATCTAAATAAACTTGTTTAAATAATACAACTTGCCAAACTTTTCCTGATTGATCATCTAATTTCACTTGGGAACGATAAATAACTTCTTCTGGTGGTTTTCCTAATTGAGTAATGGCTGCATTTGCTGTCTGGTATCTGATATTTGCTAAATTCAGAAATATAAATGTTGTCAATATTCCTACTAATATAATTCGCGTCAATGTTTTTTGAAGTTTAATATGCTGTAACATGAGATTTTATTGTAAATTATTGCTATTGCTAATTACTAAAAATTCCATTGTTTTTTAGTTCGTGCAGTGACTAAAAATTCAATTTTCCCCCGATCATGTTTCATTTCACTAACACTTGAACCTTTATCAAATAAAGCTCCTGTGGGACAAGCATTAACACATTTACCACAAGAAGTACAAGTTTGAGAAGTTCCCCAGGGTTGGTTTAAATCAGTAATCACATGAGATTTTGATCCTCTTCCCGCCATATCCCAAGTATGAGCGCCTTCAATTTCATCACATACTCGCACACAGCGAGTACAAAGCACACAACGATTATGATCAATGCCAAAAAGATGATGAGAAGTATCAACGGTTCGCTGAGGAAATTGATATTCTAACCGCAGATGATCCATACCCATTTCTATCGCTAAATCCTGTAATTCACAATTGCCATTAGCAACGCAAACTGAGCAAATATGATTACCTTCAGCGAATAACATTTCTACAATTATACGCCGATATTTCTGCAAGCGATCGCTATTTGTAGTTATCTCCATTCCTTCTATTACTTTCGTCATACAAGCAGGTTGTAATTTATTACTTCCGACAATTTCCACTAAACATAAACGACAAGCGCCCACATCTCCCACACCTGCTAAATGACATAATGTAGGAATATGAATACCTGCTTCCTGTGCTGCTGTCAATAAGGTTTCATCTTCACGAGCGCTAACTAATTCGCCATCTATTGTTAAAGTTTTTACGGACATAATGATTTTCTCACGGGTAATAAGTAATTTGTAATAAGTAATTGGTAATAGATAAAGAACGGTAAAGAATGGATTGCAAATAATTAACAATGTATTGCTAGCAATTAGCAATTGATTATTACCAATAATTAATGACTAATGACCAATAACTAATTGCAAATACTCATCACGAAAATAACGCAAAGTGCTAAAAACTGGATTTGGTGCAGACTGTCCTAAACCACATAAACTAGTATTTTTGACCATATCGCTAAGTTCCTCAAGTAAATCTAAATCAGCCAGTGAACCTTCTCCCTTGGTAATCTTCGTTAATAAACCGTATAATTGCACAGTACCAACGCGACAAGGAATACACTTACCACAGGATTCATCCATGCAAAATTCCATAAAAAAGCGAGCCACATCTACCATATTTGTGGTTTGATCCATAACAATCATCCCCCCAGAACCCATGATTGAACCCAAGGCCGTTAAGGATTCATAATCTACAGGTGTAGCAAAAGCAGAAGCTGGAATACATCCCCCTGAAGGACCACCAGTTTGTACAGCTTTAGCAATACCACCGTCTGGAACACCTCCTCCCATGTCTTCAACAATTTCCTGTAAAGATGTCCCCATTGGTACTTCTATTAAACCCGTGTTACGGATTTTTCCGGCTAAGGCAAATACTTTTGTACCCTTGCTTTTATTAATACCAATACTAGCAAACCACTCTGCACCTTTGCGGATAATGGGGGCGATATTGGCAAAGGTTTCCACATTATTAATTAAAGTGGGATAGCCCCATAAACCGGACTCAGCAGGGTAAGGAGGACGGGGATGAGGGACACCACGTTTACCCTCAATAGAAGCCATTAAAGCCGTTTCCTCACCGCAGACATAAGCCCCAGCCCCAATGCGGATTTCCACTTTAAAATCGAAGGGAGAATCAAAGATCTGTGAACCTAAAAATCCTAAGTGTTGGGCTTGACGAATGGCAATTTCTAGCCGTTTAATAGCCAGAGGATATTCGGCTCTAACATAAATATAGCCTTGATTTGCCCCAATGGCGTAGGCAGCGATCGCCATTCCTTCCAAAACTCGATGGGGATCACTTTCCAATACACTCCTATCCATAAATGCACCGGGATCACCCTCATCAGCATTACAAATAACAAACTTTTTCTCAGTATGGGATTTGGCCACGGTCCCCCATTTTAAACCAGTGGGATAACCAGCACCTCCGCGTCCCCGTAAACCACTTTTGGTGATAGTTTCTACCACCTCCGTGGGCTTCATTTCCCGCAGCACTTGGTAAAGGGCTTGATAACCCTTAGCCCCAATATAAGCCTGAATCCGTTCGGGGTCAATTTTACCACTATTTTCTAGGACTATGGGCAATTGGCGACTAAAAAACGGCTGGTGTAAATCACCTGTCTGTAAATTTGTTACTTCTCCATTCAACCCGCGAATAATTTCTGGAGCATTTACCGGTGTCACTTTTTCATACAACTTTGATTCTAGAGGATTTGCCCAATTTTCCACCTGTACCAAGGGTCCTTGACAACAAAGACGCATACAACCCACAGCCGTAACTTCTACAGTATCCTGTAAATTCTCAGCTTTGATAACTGCTGCTAAATTGTCTTTAACAGCTTGGGAATCAGAAGACAGACAAGCCGCAGCAGTACAACAGCGAATTTCCACAGATTTTCGCTCAGAAAGTTCTTTTTCGGCAATTTCTAATAATTCATTTAGTTCCATTTTGCCACCATGCTCCCACTTTTTCGCACACTGACTCTGGGGTTTGATTACCTAAAACCACACCATCCAAGACCACCGCTGGAGCAACTCCACAAGCCCCTAAACACCTAGCTGTCATTAAAGAAATTTGATCATCTATTGTAGTTTCTCCTGCGTGAATTTGCGTCAGTTTTTCCACCTGTGTTAAAATCTTTTGAGAGTTTTTAACATAACAAGCTGTACCAGTGCAAACCACACATTTATGAACTCCTTTTGGTGCGAGGGAAAACAAATGATAGAAAGTAGCTACTCCATAAACCCGACTGGGTGGTAATTTCAGGCTATGGGAAATATAAAGCAATAAATCCGCTTCTAAATAACCAAATAATTCAGAAGCACGATGTAGAATTTCAATGAGTGCATCTTGTTGATATTGATGACGTTTAATCGTAGCATCTAATATCTTTAAACGCTTATCTCCTGAAGGACATGAAACAGCAGTTCTCATATCTTCCTTTCCCTAAATTCCTCAGACTCTTCGCGCCTTTGCGCCTCTGCGTGAGAAAAAATTTATACCTTCATTCACCAACGCCAAAACTATACCAAAACAATGCGATAGCGAGCTTTATTTGCTACCACCCTATCCATGGCTGCATTAATTTGGGAAATGGGTATAGTTTCAATCATTGGTTTTATTTGGTGAATTGCAGCAAATTCCAGCATTTCTTTCATAAAACGCCTTCCACCTACCACACTCCCAGCGATCGCTTTTTGACCAAATACTAAGGGTAAAAGCGGTATATTCAAGGTAGAAACCGGCAGCCCCACCAAACATAAAACACCGTTATTTGCTAGTAAACCAAAGGCTTTGTTCCAGTCAATTTCCGAGGAAACCGTACATAGAAGTAAGTCTAAAGTGCCACTCGCTGCTTTAATTTGTTCAGTATTTTTCCAATTACAGAAATAATGCGCCCCAAATTCTTTGGCCTCAGTTTCTTTATCAGATGATGTAGAAAAAGCTGTCACTTCTGCCCCCATAGCCTCCGCAAATTTAATGGCTAGATGTCCTAACCCACCAATTCCCAGCACTCCCACCTTAGCCCCCGGATATTTGATATACGTGCGTAAGGGTGTATAAACTGTAATTCCAGCACATAATAAAGGAGCAGCGCTGGCAGAATCTAGATTATCTGGGATTTTATAGGCAAAATCGGCGCAAGCTCGTAATTTATTGGCAAAACCGCCATGATTTCCGACAATTAATCCTTTATAACCCTGACGACAAATGTTTTCTTCCCCTCGCAAACAAGCGTCACAGACTCGACAAGAATTACTAATCCAACCAAAACCCAGGCGATCGCCAATTTTTATACCAGTTACATCCGCACCAATTTGAGTAACATTTCCTACTACCTCATGACCTGCTACCAGGGGAAATTTACTCACATTCCAGTCATTATCTCTCATGTGAATATCAGTATGACACAGGCCATTATGGGTAACTGCGATTTCGACATCATTGCTACCTAAAGGCGCTGGTTCATATTCCCAGGGTTGTAGCTTTTCCCCTGGTTTTAAAGATGCGTAGGCTTGGAACTTTAATTCTACCATTTTGATCATCCTTTGGAAAGACAAATCAGAGTAATTACTGATTACTTACTACTTCTTCCTCTTGTGTTTTAGAACTTACTGGTAAATGTACAATCTGCACTGAACAGGGGGCATGATGTAAAACATAGTTACTTTGACTACCGAGAAAAAACTCCGCCAGTCCAGAACGTCCCCGTCTTCCCATCATAATTAGATCAGCATTCCAAGTTCTAGCCAATTCACAAATCATTCTTCCTGGATTACCACTATTTTGCGTAAATTCCGTATTAATACCTGCTGTATTGGCTTGGCTAGTAAATGACTGTAACATCTGCAAACCTTCATTTTTAAATTTTTCCCAATGTTCTTGGTATAATTTAAAAGTTTCCTCATTCCACCCTGGATAATAGTCAATATTTGGGAAAATCAGGGCTTCAGGACTACCATCTTCTTCATGTGATAAAACGTGCAAAAGCATCAATTCAGCGGATGTTAACTTTGCTAAACATAGTGCTTGATTGAATACTTCCGTACCCATTTCTGAACGATCTAACGCGGCTAAAATTCGTTTAAACATATTCACCTCAATATTAAATTGCTCATCAATGATAATGACTATACTCAGCTTTTTAGGTTAATTTTTAGTAAAAATCAGCTTAATTTTCACTATCAATTTTATCCCCAAAGTTAAAAAACTTCGGAGGATAGATTTTTAGGTGTTATTGAATTATTAAAGACGTGATGAAATTATGAACTGTAAAGACTTTCTCTATAAACTTCTTAAAGAAATCATGTTAGTAAAGTCTCTACAGAATTTTTTTCAGGTCTAATATTCACCTTATACAAAAAATAGCAAAATTCCATCCTATTTTAGATAGATTCACAAAAATTAAAATTTATTTCTCAGTAGCAATAATGTGTAAATCTATATGTTTGTCCCCAATTAACTCCAATAATCGTTCCGTAAAAGAGCGTTTAAAAAATCTTTTCCATCGTGGCTGCCGACTTTCACCAATAACTATCTGGGTGATATGATTAATTGTAGCAACTTCAGCGATCGCTTTAGGAACATTGTAGCTCTTAACATGAAAAAATTCACCAGCAAATTCTCGGCACATTTTCTCACAGGTATCAATATGTAAACTTTCTTCTTTACTGAGAAAACGGTCAGGATCTGCCACAAATAAAGTATAAAATCTGGCATTCATATAATTTGCCAATCGCGCTCCACGCCGTAATAATTGAATCGAATTTGGATAAGTAGATACACATACTAAAACTCGTTCATGGACATTGCGAACTTGTGGGGACGAAATAGAGGTATTTGCTTCTTCTTCAACAGTATCAGCAACTTCTCTTAATGCTAATTCCCGTAAAGCAATGAGGTTACGACGCTGAAAAAAGTTTTCTAAAGATTGCTGAATTTTATCAGCAGCATAAATTTTACCTTCCCGTAGCCGTTCTTCTAGAGTTTCTGGAGTAACATCAATCACAACAACAGCATCAGCTTCATCTAAGAGAATATCAGGGATACGTTCTCGCACTACAACACCCGTAATTCTAGCTACCAAATCATTCAAACTTTCCAAATGTTGAATATTGACAGTAGAATAAACATCTATCCCCGCAGCTAAAATCAATTCTACATCTTGATAGCGTTTTTCTCTAGGTGAACCTGGTATATTTGTATGCGCTAATTCATCAACTAAAACCAATTGGGGAGAACGGGTTAAAATTGCTTCGGTGTCCATTTCCAGAAGGTTGATATTTTTGTGAATATTCGCTTTTTTAGGAATTACCTCCAGACCTTCTGCTTTTACAGCCGTTTCTTTGCGTCCGTGAGTTTCCAAAACGCCAATAACAACATCAATACCCTCTTGTTTAAGTTGATGTCCTTCCTCTAGCATTCTGTATGTTTTCCCCACACCAGGGGCCATACCAATAAATATTTTATGTTTTCCCCGTCGAGAAGGTGAAATATTGTAACTGTGAGGAGGTAAACTAGAAAATGGATACATAAATTAAATTCAATATTGATAATTTTCCCTTTTTGTGCATTTTTACATATCTATAAAAATAATAATTTTCGTAAAGATTCCCAAGTGTGTATATTAAAATATGAGAGACTATAAAAAATTTTGATTTAAGACTTGGGTTATCAACCCCGTCTTGCTGAAGACGGCTTTTAGTATCATCATATTTTGTGGGGGATTAATCAACCACACCGGGATAAGTTCCCAAAAATTCAAGTGTAGTATCGAGGTTGGCTTTCAGAATATGGAAACATTAGAATTCATCATTTATCCAGACGGTCGAGTCCAAGAAAAAGTCACCGGTATTATCGGTGTATCTTGTGCTGAAGTCACAGCAGCTATAGAAGCCCAGCTAGGAAGAGTGTTGAGTCATGAACCAACTTCTGAGTTTTTTGCCGCCAACAACACAGAAAATACTGTGACGAATACGCAAAAACTCCACAGCCAATGGTAAATTATCCAACCAATTAATTTTTTTTGATTACAAACCACTATGTCACACTTTAGCCAAATCAAGACACAAATCCGCAATCTCGAATCCTTGCAAGATGCCCTTTCCGCCTTGGGAATAGACTGGAAACCAGGACCTAGTGAAGTGCGCGGTTATCGTGGTCAAACTCAGTCCGCAGAAGTAACAATTGAGCAGGAAAATGGTTATGATATCGGTTTTAGATGGAATGGTCAAGAATACGAATTAGTTGCAGATTTACAATATTGGCAGCAAAATCTATCTGTAGATGGGTTTTTGCGTCAAGTTACCCAAGGTTATGCTTATCAAACGGTAGTTAAAGAAACTACTAAAGTAGGCTTCCAAGTAGCTGAACAACAAAAAAATGAAGATGGTTCTATCCGTCTAGTAGTACAACGCTGGAGTACGTAATGCTTGAGTTCCTGCCGTCACCAGAAGAACAAGAAGATCACCGTTCTGGCTTAGAACCAGAACTGGGGAGTTTTTGGCAAGATATTCCTGAACGTTCTGGGTTAGAACCAGAATTAGGCGGTGTGGTTCGGCAGAAAGGCGTTTATGTAGATGAAATTACTTGTATTGGCTGTAAACATTGCGCTCATGTTGCCCGTAATACTTTCTTCATTGAAGAAGATTATGGGCGATCGCGTGTAATTCGTCAAGATGCGGACACAGAAGAGATAATTCAAGAAGCAATAGATACCTGCCCTGTTGATTGTATCCACTGGGTTGACTATACTGAACTGAAAAATCTAGAAGCAGACAGAAAATATCAAGTAATTCCTATCGCTGGTTATCCAGTACAACATGGTGTAACCACGACAGAAAAACGCCGGAGGAAACAAAAGTTACAAAAATCTAGTTCTTAAATTACCCACAATTTCCGTAATTACGCCAAACAGCAGGAAAGTAGGTGTAATTCATCAATTACTCCTACTCCAAAATAGCTTTTATCCCTAGTCCACGTCGGTGATTAGTCAAATCTGGCCTAAGTAAGTTCTATTCTTCAAATATAAGAAACATAATAAAAAAATATAAGACATAATAAGTAAAACTTATGAATCGAAAAAAATCTTTTTTTTCGGTTGAAACCCATTGACTTTTTTCTCTGGAAGTGATATTTTTATAATGGGAATATATCCCTAAATAAAAATTTTGCTTACATCCGATTATTAACAATATGAACATATTACCACAGCTAACCCCGTCCTAACACCTTTCACTCTGAAAGCGAATTTTAAAAAAATTATGAAATTCTAAAAACGAATAATTTAAACTTATCAATTATTGGAAAATATGCAGAAGAGAGGTTTAAGAGAGTAATGATACATTCTCAGTGCGGTTATAATACAGAAAGTTCAGCTTGAGTGAGGTACACTTTGTGCGGGCAAGATGCCCTCACCACAAGAGTTTTATCATTAATATCTGTACTTCATAATATCGGAAACTGCTGTATTTCTAATCTCACTTGGTTACAGGGATTAGAAATTAAACGCAGATAAACGCAGATAAACGCGGATATGTACCTCCGTGGATTAGGAAATGCTGTCAATTACAGCTGTATTTTGGCTGAGAATGACAACAAAGCGGTTGCATAGGTCTGAAAATAAAAAAAGTTTTCTCTAAAGTTGCACACTTCTAGAAGCAAGAGAACTGTTTCTAGGGAAACAGTAAATTATTAGTTAAGGTAGTTAGAATTTATGGAAATCATGGAAATTATCGAAATCTCCCCCACTACATCTTAACCAGTGCTTAATCACCTGACGAGTTGATATTTACCATTCAATGTCGCTAGTTTTTGTATTCTATTAGACTGTAATCATTTCTTAGTTCTTACTTAACTAAAGGTTATCAATTGAATAATTGTATTGTTAAAAGTTATCTTGGGTATGCAATGGCGTGCCACTATCATACAGATGAATTGGATTAGTTTACTAAAAGCGCAACAAACTGACTTCTTAAACCGTGTCAAAAAACCGAAAACTGCGGATATTTCTCTTTTAGAAAGTCAAGTTAGAGGTTATCACAGTGAAGTCATGGCATTTACGGGGGAGTCATTAACAAAGATTCTCGAATGTTCCCGTCAGCAAGCCGAAATTCTCGCCAAAAATCCGCCACCGATACCACCTGAATATCCTGAATATCCTGATTGGATAATTCCCTTTCCTACCTATTTTCAACGTCAAGCTGAGGATTATCTAGTTCGTGAACAAATTGTAGATCGGATGATGACAGAACGGTTAGGAAAATTGGTGAAAAAAGTGCCACAAGACACTTTAGAAAATATGGTTTTAGATGATGAGGGAAATTTAGATAGTCAAAGTAAATTTACTTATTTATTGACTCATAATCCAAAGGTGAGTATTCAAATTCATGTAGCAGATGGAGAGAGTTTTAACAGCATTAAAAAAGATAAAATCCGTTGGTCTGTTAGTCAAGAAGATATTAATAACCACCAGGTATTAATTTTTCTGTGTTTGTTTTATCCAGCAAATACACAATTAGGATACAAAAAACAAACTGTGATTACTGGTTTTTTACCCACAAATCAACTAGAATTTCCAGAATCAAAGACTTATTTAAATCCTAGTAGTTTGTTGTATGCTGGGGGATTAAATTGGTATTTACAATCTCTTGGTGAAAAACAAGATGATGTACCAATAACTGATGAGAAAACCGTAGTGGAGACAATTCAAACCTTACCATCAGATCATCCAAAAAAGAAAATTATTGGTGATTGGGAATACTGGCAAACATTGAAAGGACATACTAGAGGTATTAACTGTTTAGCCTATGCTATCAAAACTTTGGTAGTCAAAGAAGTAAGGTGTAAAAACGTCAAAACCATCCCGATTTTAGCTAGTGGTAGCAGGGGAGAAACAAAATTATGGGATTTAGCCAAAGGTGAATTAATTGAGACATTATCAGAATATCCTTGGGTGGTTTCTGGCTTAGTAGATGAAGTTAATGCTTTGGCCTTTAGTACCGACGGGCAAACATTAGTGACTGTAGGTGCAGATTCCACGGTGAAAATTTGGCATACTGGGGCGTTAGACCTCATTGATATCCTGCATAAACATCGAGGAGATGTGCGTTGTGTGGCGTTTACACCCGATGGTAAGATGTTAGCAACTGGTGGCCATGATCGCAAGATCCTATTTTGGAATTTGCGCGATCGCCAAGTTGAAAATACGCTATGTTTAGATGATACAGCAGCCCATTCAATGGTGTTAAGTCAAGATGGCAGAACTTTGATTACGGGTAGCTATCGTAAAATCAAAGTGTGGGAAACATCCTCAAAACAAAATCAGAAAAATTCCCAAGATCCACAACCAATATACACCCTAATGGGTCATTCTCACATTGTTAGTTCCTTAGCTATTAGTGCTGATGCTAAATTTTTAGTCAGTGGTAGTCAAGATCAAACTATTCGAGTTTGGAATTTAGCTACTGGAGAATTAGTTCATACTCTCAAAGGACATCGAGATAGTGTTAATGCAGTTGCTTTAAGTCCTGACGCACAAATTATTGCTAGTGGTAGTGCTGATAAAACCATCAAATTGTGGCATTTACAATCTGGGGAATTATTAGGGACATTTACAGGTCATACTCACACAGTGACAGCTTTATCCTTTACTGATTCTGGGGAAATGTTAGTTAGTGGAAGTTTGGATAAAACAATTAAAATTTGGCAGCGAAGTTAAGTGAAAACTATGGTTGTGTCTACAAGTTTGTGCCATTTGCAAAACTGGTACAAATTTTGTACCAATAACTACTGTATTTGCTGCCCTTTTCGTAATTTTAATTGAGTACAGTTACCGAACTGGTAGGTTACTCTCACCAGATTTTTTACTAATAAATATAATTATGTTATTAGCGAATAATTAAAAGGTGAGCAAGATGCAAACATTTAATCAACAAAAAGATAGTCCTGCTTGGATTTTTCAAACATGGGCAGCTTTTATTATGTCTATTTCCATAACTACTTCTGGTATTATCAATTTACCCACAGACAACTGGATAAAAGCATTTATGGGCATGGGTTTAGCTTTTTCTGTTGGTTCTACATTTACTTTAGCAAAAACTACCAGAGATTTATATGAAAATAAAAAGTTAATTTCCCGTATTGAAGAAGCAAAAGTAGAAAAGTTGCTTTCTCAACATGATGCGATTATAAAATGAGAACTTTTTCTCATAACTGGTTTGATAAAATAGTAAAAATCAGGGGTTTAGCATTACTAAGCCCCTACTTAATTAATGATGAATAATTATCGCAAATTACATAGAATCTTTAAATATTTGGAAGTACCATAACCTAGCTATATTTCCACAATTCCCCCCCAACAACATTGAATAGAATTGAGGTAATTGAGAATAGACTTAGATCCCATAAAAGCGGAATATATAGGATTCCTATTTGATTTTTGATAGCTTGCGTGGTGTAGCCATACAGAACTCGGTACATACTGAAATCCTTCTTCCTTGTTCCCTGTTTCCTAACTCAACCGAAAATTCACAGAATCAAACCGGATTCCTATAGCTACCAATGATAGAACCGAAAAACATTCCGATACTGATAAGTAATTTATTTACGCTTTCTTTGCTAGTGATCACACACCCAATGTACTTGATTTTACAGATATTTTCTTAAAACTAATTTTGAACATTATCGTTGATAATATAACTATGCTTTCTAGTTACCAATTATGACTATAGCCACTGAACGCCAGATTACACTAGAAGATTTTGTCAAGTTACCAGAAACTAAACCAGCATCAGAATTTATTAACGGGGAAATCCTACAAAAACCTATGCCACAAGGTGAACACAGCTTAATTCAGACTACTTTTATTGAAGTTGTCAATGGACTCACTAGAAGTCAAAAAATTGCCATAGCCTTTCCAGAACTACGTTGTACTTTTGGTGGTAGTACCATTGTGCCTGATATTGCGGTGTTCCGGTGGGAGAGAATTCCCAAAACTGAATCTGGGAGAATTGCTAACCGTTTTGAAATTCATCCTGACTGGGTAATAGAGATTCTTTCTCCTGAACAACCACAGAAAAAAGTCTTAACTAAATTATTGCATTGTTCCCGCCATGGAACTGAATTAGGTTGGTTATTAAACCCAGAAGAAGAAAGTGTATTGGCTGTCTTTCCTGGACAAAAAATAGAAATATATGAAGGTGACGATAAATTACCAGTTCTAGAAAATATAAATTTAGAATTAACGGTTCAAGAGATTTTTGGTTGGTTGAGTTTTGGTTGAGTTTTGGTTGAGTTTTAATTCATAATTATCAAAGGCGGGATTTTCCCGCCTGAATATTAAAACTGTTGTAAAAAGCGTAAATCGCTATTATACAAACGACGAATATCATCAATTTGATGTAACACCATTGCAAAACGTTCTACACCAAAACCCGCTGCAAATCCACTATAAACTTCAGGATCATAACCTACAGATTTCAAAACATTGGGGTCAACCATACCGCAACCCATAACTTCTAACCAACGTCCTTTCCATTGTAAATCTACTTCGGCTGAAGGTTCAGTAAAAGGGAAATAACTGGCGCGAAAACGAATTGGTAAATCGCCAAATATTGATTGTAAAAATATCTTGACAGTTCCTTTCAGGTCTGTAAAAGTCAGTCCTTCATCTATGGCTAAAAGTTCAATTTGATGGAAAACTGCTGAGTGGGTCGCATCTACATCATCTCTGCGATATACTCGACCTGGGGCAACAACTCGAATGGG
The DNA here is from genome assembly GCF_000426905.1 of Dolichospermum circinale AWQC131C. Lineage (NCBI taxonomy): Bacteria > Bacillati > Cyanobacteriota > Cyanophyceae > Nostocales > Aphanizomenonaceae > Dolichospermum > Dolichospermum circinale. Next base: position 228,752 of record NZ_KE384588.1, on the reverse strand, counting down.
TGGTTCTTCCTTTTCCATGTAGCGAATTTGCACCGATGAAGTATGAGTTCGCAGTAAATTACCATCTGGTAAATAAAAGGTATCCTGCATATCACGGGCTGGATGATCTGGGGGGGTGTTAAGAGCTTCAAAATTGTAGTAATCTGTTTCCATTTCTGATCCTTGGGCAACAGTGTAACCCATGCCGACAAAGATATCTAGGGTTTGGTCAATAATGCCATTGAGGGGATGAATCCGACCTTGGGGACGGTAAATACCGGGCATGGTGACATCTATGGTTTCAGCCTCTAGCTGTGCCTGAATTTGCGCCGCTTCTAAAAATGTGCGTTGTTGGTCAAGACTGTTTTGAATAGCTTCTTTAACAATATTAGCGATCGCCCCAATCTTAGGACGTTCTTCTGCACTCATTTGCCCCATACTTCGCAATAACGCCCCCAATTGCCCCTTTTTACCCAAATAGTTAACTCTGAGTTCTTCTAGGCGTTCTAGGGTATTAGCAGAAGCGATCGCTGTTTCTCCTTCCTGGCGTAATGCTAAAAGTTGATCCTCTAAATTGTTAGTCATTAGTTATTAGTCATTGGTGATTAGTCATTAGTCTATAGTAGGGAACAGGGAATAGGGAACAGGGGACAGGGGACAGGGGACAGGTAATATTATTTTCTAATGACAACTGACAACTAACAACTAACAACGGACATAATGAAATTACTAATTAGCAACGATGATGGAATTTCTGCTTTGGGTATTCGTACCTTAGCCAACACCTTAGCAGCAGCGGGTCATGAAGTGACAGTAGTTTGTCCAGATCGAGAAAGATCGGCAACAGGACATGGATTAACCTTACTGCAACCAATCCGCGCCGAAATAGTAGAATCTGTTTTTGATCCTGATATTAAAGCTTGGGCTTGTGATGGTACACCTTCCGATTGTGTCAAATTGGCATTATGGGCTTTATTAGATTCTGCACCGGACTTAGTGCTATCTGGAATTAACCAAGGTGCAAATTTAGGGACAGAAATTCTCTACTCTGGGACTGTTTCGGCAGCAATGGAAGGGGTAATTGAAGGTATTCCTAGTGTTGCGTTTAGTTTAACCAGTCATACTCATAAAGACTTTCAACCAGCGGCTAAATTTGCGGAAGTCTTAGTTGCCAAAATTGCCGCCCAACCACTGCCAGAATCAATGTTACTTAATGTTAATGTTCCTCCTATATCCTGGGAAGAAATTGCTGGTGTTACCTTGACAAGACAATGTGTCAGACGCTACGTGGATGTTTTTAATAAGCGAACTGATCCCAGAGGTAAAACTTACTACTGGTTAACTGGAGAGGTGATAGAAAATCTAGAACCACCCCTAGAGTTAAATTTACCAAAGGACATCCCTCTTGATATTCATGCTATTGAAAAGAATTATATCAGCATTACGCCTTTACAGTATAATCTGACCTATGGCTATGGACTGAATCAGCTATCTACATGGGAATTTAACCCCTAAGTTTACACATATTTGATATTTGTCAGAAACATATTTTCAAAAATTAAATGTGTATTTTCTAGAACCTTTGTAGAGACTTGACCCTAAAATGTCATTTTTACCCATTTCAGGTTTATTTTAGCGCAAAGATTGGCATGGGGATAAAGTATTGGGTATTTTAATAACAATCTAAATTCAAACTAAATCCCGGTAAGATATCTTCTCCTAATAATTTTGTAGGTAGATTTCGCAATTCTACATCTTTTCCTAAACGATAAATTTCTACTTCTTGTTGTTGAGGATTTATTAACCATGCCAGTTTTACTCCTGCATCCATATATTCTTGCATTTTCTGATGCAGAGTTTTTAAATCGTCTGTTGCTGACCTTAATTCAATGACAAAATCTGGTGCAATGGGGGGGAATTTGCGTTTTTGTTCAGGAGTGAGTGTTTCCCAACGTTCTTTTTTAATCCAAGCTGCATCTGGAGAGCGATCGCCACCATTTGGTAATTTAAATATAGTAGAAGAACTAAAAGTGTAACCGAGTCCTGTTTGCCGATTCCAAACACCTAAATCAATAATCAAATCTGCCTCTCGATTACCGCTTTCTCCTCCCACTGGTGGCATAATAATTAATTCTCCCGTAGATGTGCGTTCAAGTTTTAAATCGCCGTTTTTTTGACATAGTTGATAAAACTGTTCATCGCTAAAATTAACTGTGTTTAAATTTAGTTTGAAAGCACTGATTACCATACAAATAACCTAGTTAGTGATTGTAATCCTCATATTTTCTAGTTCCCCGACTTTATCAGGAAGTCGGGGAACTCAACACTTGATTTCAGGATAACAGAAATTAACCGAAATGTTTGATAATTGCGTCGGCAAATTCAGAACATTTTAAAGGTTGTACAGGTGGTTCAATTAACCGCGCTAAGTCATAAGTAACTTGACCATTGGCGATCGCATCACCTAATCCTTTTTTAATCAAATCTGCGGCTTCTTGCCAACCCATATATTCTAACATCATCACACCGGAAAGAATCACAGAACCGGGGTTAATTTTATCTAACCCAGCGTGTTTTGGTGCTGTACCATGAGTGGCTTCAAAAATCGCGCAGGAATCGCCAATATTTGCCCCTGGACCCATGCCTAAACCGCCAACAATAGCAGCAGCAGCATCAGATAAATAATCACCGTTCAGGTTCATTGTAGCCAGAATAGAATACTCATCTGGACGAGTTTGAATTTGTTGAAAGATACTATCAGCAATGCGGTCATTGACCATGATTTTCTCTTGCCATTTGCCATTGCCGTGGCTGTCCCAAATTCTATTGAGAACTGTTTCTACTTCTTTGACAATTTGGGCTTTTTTCTCTGGTGTTAAAGCATCAAAACCAGGATCAATTTGACGGGCGTTTTCTTCTGAGGAAATATTGGGATTTTTCTCTTTATTTCCTAATATCCAAGATTCCCGTTCTGTAACAGTTTCTTGACGAAATTCCGTAGTGGCCAGTTCATAACCCCAGTCACGAAAAGCACCTTCGGTATATTTCATAATATTGCCCTTATGTACCAAGGTGACTTGTTGCTTATCTTTGGGCAATAACAAAGCGTGTTTAATCGCCCGTCTAACCAAACGCTGAGAACCAGTTTTACTGATGGGTTTGATGCCTATACCAGCATCTAAGGGAATTTGCTTTTTACCGTGTTCAGATGTAGCAGGTATTAGCTCTTCGTTAAGGATCTTGATGAGGCGATTCCCTATTTCACTACCTTGTTTCCACTCAATTCCCAAATAAATATCTTCCGTATTTTCCCGATAAACAATTACATCCAACTTTTCAGGAGTTTTGTGGGGAGAAGGAGTACCCGCGTAATAACGACAAGGACGCACACAAGTATACAAGTCAAAGATTTGGCGTAATGCAACATTTAAAGAACGAATCCCTCCACCAACGGGAGTAGTCAAAGGTCCTTTAATTGCTACGCCATATTCTTTAATAGCCGTCAATGTATCCTGGGGTAAATATTGATATGTACCGTATAAATCACAAGCTTCATCACCAGCATAAACCTTAAACCAGCTAATTTTTCTTGTGCCATTATATGCTTTGGCGACTGCGGCATCCAGCACTTTTTCCGTTGCAGGCCAAATATCTATACCCGTACCATCACCGCGAATAAATGGGATAATGGGATTTTCAGGAACAACCGGTTCACCGTTTTTGAAGGTAATTTTTGCGCCGGTGGTGGGAGGAGTAATCTTTTCGTACATAGTTAACACATTCCAAATAGAAGAAGTTCACCAACTTAGAAGTCAGGAGTATTTATGCTGTCACTCCTGGATCATGTAACTCCTTAGCTGATAAAGTATTGTGGACTAGGATTTCACTAAAGCCACCGGAGGTGATTTTTTCAGATACACATTCCGGGGTTTTCCAACTTTCCCCAAGATTTGGAGTAAACTACTTTTCGCTATTTGTGCTTCATTTTGTAGAATAACCGATAGCAATAGATAGTTTATTCACGCTCACGCTAACACGAGTAATGGCATGACAGACCCAATGATTGTATCAGGCACTACAAATGATCTTGACTCCCTCCGCCAAAAGTTAATCGCTGGGTCCGAAAAAGTCCAACAACAAATCATCCCGCAGTTAGCTGACTTGGGTAATGATGGGTTAGAGGTATTGAAGGAATTTTTGCTGAAACGTCGTGACCACCCAGCAACTTGGATTGATGGCCAAGTCTACCAAGTCATTTACAATACTGATGCACCGACAAGTCAGGAATTTCTACAAACTAACTTTCCTGAAGGAATTGTACCTCTAAAATCGGACTGTGGGATCAGTTACAATTCTTTGCAAAAGCTACTTGTAAATCAAGATTTTCAAGCAGCAGACCTCTTGACAATTCAGAAGATGTGTGAAGCAGCAGGTTCTCAAGCAGTAAAAAGAAAATGGCTATACTTCACAGAAGTCGAAAGTTTACCAATTCAAGACCTACGCACCATTAATCAACTTTGGGTAGTTCACTCACAAGGTAAATTCGGCTTTTCCGTACAACGAGAAATTTGGTTAGGTTTAAATAAAAATTGGGTTAACCTCTGGCCGAAAATCGGCTGGAAGAATGGTAATAACTGGACAAGATACCCCCACGGGTTCACCTGGGATTTAACCGCCCCTAGAGGTCATCTACCCCTCTCTAATCAATTGCGTGGGGTGCGGGTGATGTCTTCCTTATTGTGTCATCCGGCTTGGAATAAGTAGGTGTTTTACTATACTGAATATTTTTTTCACGCACAAGACGCAGAGGCGCGAAGATAAGAAGGGTGTATTATTGGTATAATTAATGATGATTAATTCTGAAATATTCTCTCAATATGGGAGATATATTCAATAATTTTTCATCATTTTCTAATTTGGTTAATAAAAATCTTCTTGTTAATGATTGTAACCCGTTTATTATATCCATTGATGACAATGATAAAAGCTGTTAAAGTTCACTATCTAAAGAAATCATTTCTTTTATTTGGTACAGACAAAGATATTATTTCTATTGCTGATAATTTTGATGCTCCATTAGAAGAATTTGAAGATTAATTATGCAATCTAGCATTTTTTATTGTTTATTTAACCATCCTTCTAAATTAGAGATTCTACTAAAATAATTAATTCCCGAATTAGCTAATACTTGTTGAATATTAGTATTACCAAATTCCTTAGTATTCTCACTAAAAAAAACTTTATCCGTTGATAAATTATTTTCAGCATGAGCTAAAATAACCTGTAAAATAAAATCATCTCTTCTTTGATTTTTCCCAGGTAGCAAAGGATTATTTAAAGTAGCTTCTAACATTTTAATGCTTGGTTCAATTAATTCACCATGATTTTTTAAATATTCGATAATATTCAAAAAACGCTTTCTAAAATCCCGTAATACTTTTCCATAATCAATCAAACAAAGTTCTAAATAATTGGCAAAAGATTGAGAATTAGTTAATTCTTTATTTCGTTTAGCTTCATTCATTTCTATTTGAATAGTTTGAGAAAAAGATTGACTACGTTTTTCTTCTCTTTCTATCGCTACCAGAGTTTCCATTAAACAAATACTAGGAATAACAAACTTTAAATTTTCTGAGGAGTCATAGACAAAATTTTCTAATTCCTTATTTCTCCCTTTCGCAATTGCCATAATTGAATTAGTTTCTAAATAAATAATCATAATAATTCTAACTCCTCTGTTGTACCATCAAACAAAAGAGTAAATAAGCCAATTTCCTTCATTTCCTTAATGTAAGGGGGGGTTTCACTTTTCCAATGATAAGCTAAATCTCTTAACCATGATTGAGTTAGAGTAATTAAAGTAGATTGATAGATGATGCCTTCAATACTGCCTGGATCATAATGTTCTAAAACCTTTTTCGTGTCCAATCTTGCTACTTCTGTAAAAGTCGGACTCTTAAAGATTCTCATGACATTAGAATTAACAAACATTAAAAAAGGAATATGCTGGTATTGTTCCATTTTTAAGATATTAAGATCCGGGGAAGAATACATAGCGGAAAATCTCACATCTATCATTAAAATAGATTTATCATCCTTATCTTTAGCAGTAATTGCTGGTTGAAAATCAATTACAGTTGGAGGTTGTATTTTTAGCATGGTATTTTACCTCTTAATTAGAGTTTATATTTTTTTATTATAAATCAAATTCTTATGATCTTATTTGAATTTTGATTACATCGAATTATAACAAAAAACATCTCATTATATATTATATATCGTTTACCGATCTAATGAAGTACACACCTACAGCACTTCCCAATGTTATGAGGTACAAGAACCCCACCCCCAAACCCTCCCCGCAAGCGATAAATTCAGTGGTTAAGTAACTAATATTTATGATTAATACTGATGTTATCACTAGATATCAATGTTATAGTCATAATATTAATTTCAAGTAAGTCAGCCTAGTCCAGTACATGACAACAGTAGCACTGGAACGGAGGAACCAGATTGTGGGGCGTATTTTTGTCTTGATGAGTTGATTAATTTGCGCTTTCTAGTTCAAAATCATTCTAAAATCAAGTAAAAAGGGGTATCTCTCAACCCTAGCCCGTCAGCTAACTTCGTAGGCATTGAGAAAAGACTGAAGAGACAGAATCATAATCATTAATTATAATTAATTATAATGTTGTTCTGATCTCATCAGTGTCCAAGGTTGGTACTATCTAATTTAATTTCCTTGTACCCACGCTTAACTCTGCTGAGGTAAAATAAATGATATTGCAACTAAATTTAGCAGCCATTATAGCAGTTGCTAGTCAAACTGTGTGGAGAAAAGCCAAAACGATAATTTTTCAAGACACTTTTTTATTCCCGGCTTTAGGCTGTTTAGGAATTATTTTATTATGGTGGGTGGTAGCATTAGCTAATCATGAATTAATGCCTACACCACCAGAAGCTTTAATTGCTAATTGGGACTATATTTTACATCCATTTTATGAAAGAGGTCCGGGTGATTTAGGAGTTGGTTGGTTATTATTAGCCAGTTTACGCCGGGTAATATTGGGATTTGGTTTGGGTGCATTAGTCGCAATTCCTTTAGGTTTTTTAATCGGAATGTCTAGACCGGCAATGCTGGCTTTTAATCCCATTATTCAGATTTTTAAACCAGTATCTCCATTGGCTTGGTTGCCCATTTCTTTATCTCTTTTTAATTTAGCAGATCCTTCCGCTATTTTCGTGATTTTCATTACGTCGCTATGGCCAACAATTATTAATACTGCTTTGGGAGTTTCTAGCGTCCCCAAAGATTATTTAGATGTAGCGCAAGTCCTAGAAATGCCCCGCTGGCGACAAATTACTAAAATCATTTTACCTGCTAGTTTACCTTATATTTTTACTGGTTTGCGAATTAGTTTAGGCATTGCTTGGCTAGTAATTGTAGCTGTAGAAATGCTCACCGGAGGTATAGGAATTGGCTTTTTTGTTTGGGACGAATGGAGTCGTTTAAATCTGAGTTCTGTGTTTTTAGCAGTGTTTATAATTGGTTTAACTGGGTTGATTTTAGATTATGCTGTGGGGAAAATTCAAGAGTTAGTTACTCACCGTCCAGGAGGTTAATGATTTTTGATCACGCAGAGGCGCAGAGAGATTTAAGAGAATTTTTCAATTATTAATGATTAATATGATGAGTGAAAGTCATTTAAATCGTCGAGAGTTTATTAAAGGAATGGGTGCGACAACTGCGGGAATTATATTATCTTCCTGTGCTGTTTCTGGAGATAGGTCTGCTAACGGACTAACAGAGGAAGCTTTAGCGGTGACACCAGTAGTTAGACCCCAAGATTTAGAGAAACCTAATATTACGGTTGGTTATGTCCCTGTTAATGATTGTGCGCCATTTGCGATCGCTTGGAAAAAAGGATTTTTCCGTAAATATGGTTTAAATGTCACACTCAACCGGGAAGCTAGTTGGGCTACCTCCCGCGACGGCTTGATTTTTGGTCGTCTCGACGCTTCTCCTGTCGTCTCCGGTGCTGTCACTAATGCTAGAATTGGCGCAGAGGGTGCCCGTCATGCTCCCCTATGTGCTGCAATGACTATCCACCGACATGGTAACGCTATGACCATGAATAAGGAAATGTGGGACTATGGTATCCGTCCCTGGTACGAATATCAACAAAAATACGCTGAGGGGGCTTTAGAAGCCTTTGGAAGAGACTTTCGCGGTTATTTTGACAAACAACCCCCAGAAAAGAAAATCTGGGCTGTAGTCCTCAGTTCTGCCATTTATGAATATTTTGCTCGCTATCTTTCCGCTGCTGCGGGTGTTGATCCTCTTAAAGAATTTCGGGTGATCATTGTTCCTCCACCACAAATGGTGACAAATATGAGAATTGGCGCAATGCAAGCCTATATGGTGGCTGAACCTTGGAATACTAGAGCAATTACTGGTAATGAAGGTATTGGTTTTACTTTTGCCCAAGGTAAGGAAATATGGCACGGACACCCAGACAGACTATTAGGGGTAATGGAATCTTTTATTATTAATTACCCTAAAACTTACCGTTCTTTAGTAAAAGCCATGATAGAAGCTTGTCAATATTGTAGCCAACCTGAAAATCGTCAACAAATAGCTGAATTACTCACAGAACGTGCTTTTACTGGTGCAAAACCCAAAAAATCAGGTGTTCCTATTACTAAGTTTACCGGACCGGGAATTATTGGCAATTACAACTATGGTGGTTTTGATGGTCAAGACCGCACTATCAAAGCAGATGATACCACAATCTTTTATGATCTTCCTAACACTATTCCCCGTGAAATAGGAGAACATTCAACATTTTTATGGCGTTCTCGCAGTCTTTGGTTAATGACTCAAGCAGCCCGTTGGGGACAAATTCAAGAAATTCCTAAAAACGCTGAACAAATAGCCGCAAAAGGTTGGAGAACAGATTTATATCGGGAAATAGCCACAGAAATGGGTATTCAATGTCCCACAAATGATTACAAGGTTGAACCCCCAGAGGCATTTATAGATAAAAAGGGATTTGATCCTAGTGATCCTGTAGGATATCTTCATAGTTTTGATATCCGCGCTCATGCTCCGGCTCGATTTTTTATGTCTTAAAAAAAGTTAATTAGATCAAGGGTGATTAATCATGGCATATCCAATTTTAACAGATAATAATACCACAGAAAGACAACGAAACGGATTTTTAGAAATTGAGAACTTGGTTAAATCTTATCCCACCCCAGATAAAGGCAAATTTGTCGTCTTAAATAATATTAATTTAACTATTGGTGAAGATGAATATATTTCTGTAATTGGTCATTCTGGCTGCGGTAAATCGACATTATTAAAAATAATTGGCGGTTTTGAAAAAGCTACTTCTGGTTCTGTGCGTTTAGAAGGAAAAGAGATTCGTAAACCAGGAGCAGAGAGAATGATGGTATTTCAAAATTACTCATTATTACCCTGGTTAACTGTCCGCGAAAATATCCGTTTAGCTGTAGATGAAGTATTAAAAAATGCCAATCGCGCCGAAAAAATTAGCATTGTCAATGAACACTTAGCTATGGTAAACTTAACAGCAGCGGCTGACAAATATCCTGATGAAATTTCTGGAGGTATGAAACAAAGGGTAGGTATTGCTAGAGCTTTAGCAATTCGTCCCAAAATGTTATTAATGGATGAACCTTTTGGTGCTTTAGATGCTTTAACTCGTGGTAAATTACAACGTCAAGTATTAGATATTTGGGAACATCATCGTCAAGCAGTTATGATGATTACCCATGATGTGGACGAAGCAATTTATATGTCAGATAGGATCATTTTAATGACTAATGGACCATCTGCAAACATTGGAGAAATTTTAACAGTTCCTTTTGCACATCCTAGAGATAGAATGGCCATGCGGAACTCAACGGAATATTTTGAACTCCGCAACCACGCTCTTAATTTTCTTGACCAAAATTTTACCCCAGAAGAGTAATAATTGGCGTTGCTGATTTCAGGAGAAAAACACAATTCATACCGCTATTATGCAACAACTAATAATCAATTAACATTGAATAATTCAGTAAAAATAAACTGGGGTGTTTTTTTTGATTATCTATCAAGTATAGCTTTCAAACCTGTAACTTTCAAAACCTCAGTTTTACCTTTTCTGACTGTCAAAGTAGAATCAGCATTACCATTTTCAGTAATGGGTTGTTCTAAAATGTAAGTGTAATTTCCACCTTTCCAAACTGTACGACATACACCGTCTCGACAAACAACTTTACCTCCTGTTAAACTCACACATTTACCATTAGCATTACATCCTTGATAACTTACATTTCCTGTACCATTCACCCCATTCCAAGAGTTGCTATTACTAATAGCAATTTTCCATTTCCCATTACTCAAGGTGTATGAATCTTTTTGGGAAACTTTATTCACAACTTCCATTTTAGTAATGATTGATTGTTTACGAGTTTTTCCACAGGGTTCTGCACTCTGACAATCATTAACTGATTCTACTTTGTAAGTAACGCGGACTTTTTTATTCAAAAACTTCTTCTCGTCACAAATTTCAAAACTCGCGCCAACATTGTGTTGTATTCCTTTATTATCTACTAAGGTGACATAACACATTAAATCACCATTGACTATTTCTTTTACTCTTCCCTCCTTTGGTTGTTGATTTGCACCTTTTTTAGTATTCTTATTTTTGTCTAGGTTTTTACCTACAGGTTCTTTCTTCTGTTCTGTTTCTGATTGTAGAGAATATGCTTGTTTATTCTGTCGTTGAGTTGCTACTAATAGAGTAATTTTCGTTTGATTTTGTGTTACAGTGGCAGCAGCCTCTTCTTTAAATGTATCCTTTAGTCCACTAGCGCAAGCTATCAAAGATACACAGCTAAGAATTACAGCAATTGGGGAAATTGATTTTTTCATTGTGAAATTGCACTATTTGAGAATATTTATGTATTTTAACATACTCCTAATTATGCTTTGCTTTGATATTGATCTAAAATTTTTATATGTCAATTAAGACACTAGTCAAAATTATCCAATCTATCAAATAAGAAATTTATGCTACTGCAACCAAATCAACGAATTAAATTAGATGACTCAGATGATCAGTTATTCTATAGTTACCCCCGCTTTGTCACTCATGTAGATGAGGGTTTTATTCAGCAATTAACGGATTTATATCGTCAGCGAATCCCAGCTAATACGCGGATTCTTGATATGATGAGTAGTTGGGTATCCCATTTACCCACAGATAGAGATTTTGCTCATGTAGAAGGCCATGGACTCAATGCTGAGGAATTAGCCCGAAATCCTCAATTAAATCATTATTTTGTCCAGAATCTCAACATAAATCCTCAGTTACCTTGCTTGGATCAAGAGTTCGATGCTGTTATTAACTGTGTTTCTGTGCAGTATCTTCAATACCCAGAGGCTGTATGTTCCGAAATACACCGGATTCTTAAACCTGGTGGGATAGCAATTATTAGTTTTTCTAACCGGATGTTTTTTCAAAAAGCTATTCAAGTTTGGCGAGACGGTTCGGAAGCTTTTAGGGTAGAATTGGTCAAGGGTTACTTTAGGTCAGTACCAGGATTCTCAACCCCAGAAGTAATTTGCTCAAAGTCAACAACGCCAAATTTTTTACAGTGGTTGGGAGTACCCGGAGGAGATCCTTTTTATGCGGTGATAGCTCATCGTTTAATCTAGTGTATCATTCAAAAGTATCAAAATTGTTGTGATTCCCAATACATTCAATAATTATTTAAAAGTTAATTTTCTGGTTTATGGGTGACAATAAAGTTGATAATTACCTCGTAAGCTTAACTATCAAGGAGAAGCCAAAAATGGTAACAAATCCTGGACGGAGAATTTTAGCTGCTCTATTACTATCATTTGTCTTGCTGACTACGGCTTGTTCACCAAAACCACCTAGTCGTTTTGATCAGGTACAACAGGAAAGTACCCGACAAAAAAGCGGACAGGCTGTAGTTAAAAATGCGACTCAGGGTAGCAAATTAAATCAATTCTTCCCTAGTAGTGGTGATGGTTATGATCGAGTTTATACCCAGGAGAAAAAAGGCTTTTCGGAGGCCAACCTGAAAAAAGATGGTAAAGTGGTTGCTCAATTGGCAATTTCTGATACTAGCAGTATACCAGGAGCAGCAGCGAAATTTGCTAATAGCACTGAGAAAATAGGCGGTTATCCCTCCGTACAATTGGGAAAAACTCAAACTTCGGTTTTGGTGAATAAGTACCAAGTCAAGGTTATTTCTAAAGATCCATTATTCACAGCTAATGATCGCGCAATATGGATAGAGAAGTTTAATCTTGATGGTTTAGCTAATTTGAAATAGGTAGCTAACTAATATTCCCGGTTATCTAGTTTAGCTTAGTGATTAGTAATTGGTAATTAAGAAAATTTTTGGCTATTTCCCAACTAGCAATTGACGTGAATACAAAACCATGAATACAAAATAAGGAGATTTTTGTGAGTAAACCAATTTTCCAATTAGTTGATGAACTTCCTACCAATAATTTGACAGTTTCTCTATTAAATGCTTTGGATTTCGTTGCTCCTGGTGAATGGCACAATACGGTTGGTTTTGTAAATACCATTAAAACTGTTACCGGTGAAACAGACGAGGCTTTAATTCAACAAATTGGCGAAAGAGCGATTTATCTATTTAACGACAAGTCCCAAGGATATCAAACCGCGCTCTGGCTGTATCAAACTGTTGACGGTACAGATAAGGCTTTAGGTGCAGTTGCTTTAGCTAATAAAGTTGGGGAAAAAATTCCTCTTTTCGGTTTTTTAAATTCTATTACTCCAAAACCAGACCAAGCCCAAACTATTGATCTCACTTTGAAAATAGTTGCTGAATTAGTGGCTTTTTGTCAAATTAATGGCATTCCTGGAGATAGTATTGGTGATTTTGTTGGTTCTTTGGGTGAGTATGCTGGAGAGTCCCTAATTCGTATGGTGGCATTAGTTTGTGTTGATGGTTTAATACCCCTTGGACCTGATTTTATTAACAAAGCCCTCTCTTGGATTAGTCAAACGAGTCCCCAAGATATCAACCAAAACCAGACTTTCCAAAGCATCAAAAATACTATTCCTGGTGGTAGCGATGCTGGTAAACTCGACTTTATCGGTAACAGTCTTCAATCAGTTAGCGGTTGGATGAGTGGGCTGGTAACAAGCCATAATTTAACCCCACAAAAAGTAATTGGTAATTTGCAATCTTTCATGGAAATGTCTGATGACAAACTAGACTATGTAGCAGCATTTCTAGATGTGGCTACAAATTACTATGAACACACAGGAACACAAACTTTAGCCCGCCGTTTAATTGAGCGAGCAGTAGCGGAAATCTAGTAGTTAATTGCACAAAAAAAATAACTTAGCGGGATCATCCTCAATCCTAGCAAGGGTTTGGGATGATCTCAATGGGACTAAAAATTTACCGTTTGAAGCGAGAACGTTGTTGACGACGTTGCTTGTGTCTAGCTATAGCTTTACGCTTTTCTTTTTCTAAAGGTGTTTCAAAGTGACGCTTTTTCCGCATATCTTGGAAAATTCCTGCCTTGGAAACTTCCCGTTTAAATCTTCGCAATGCTGACTCAATACCTTCATTTTCACCTAAAACTACTTGTGTCATTCCCATTCCTCCTAATTCTAAATTAAATACTTGACAGCCAGAATTGACATACTCCACATTGATCAAAAAAAATGTGGGTTTCTCAGTGACTCTTTTTTGAAGATGTTAACTGAGCTTTAGGACCATGTGTTCCACAGTTCTTTAATTAATCAAACTAAAATAAAACATTCCAGCAGCATTGAGCCTGGGGCTGTATCTGCTGGATACTCTAGATGTTAATTTTTTTTTAAACAGATTTACTAGCGACGATTACCGCTGACGATTACCGCTACCGCTACGATCACGATCTCCGCCCCCACCGCGATTACTCCAACTTCCGCCGCCACTGTTACGAGGGCCTCTGTCTTCCTTGGGTTTAGCTTTGTTGACCTTTAAATCACGACCCATCCATTCAGCACCATCAAGTTCTTCAATGGCTGCCGCTTCTTCCGCTTCTTTTTCCATCTCCACAAAGGCGAAACCCCGTGGACGACCAGTTTCCCGGTCTGTAGGTACTTGGACACGGCTAACTTTTCCGTAATCCGCAAAAGCCCGTTTCAGGTCTTCCTCTGTTACCTGATAGGACAAATTACCAACGTAAATCGTCATAGAATAGAGTCTCCCAAATCAGAGAGTGTAGAGAGTTAGATTCGGAGAGACGTATTTAAAAAATCTTAAACCGACTTACTCAACCGAAAATAATCCTTATTTCCTCAAGTATAGCACTACATGAGAATATTAACCCAGAATGGGCAAAATTTCCCAAGAAAATTTCTAGCATTGTTAATCAACACTGCCTTAGGTTGAAGTAAACCGTGCGAGAATGTTTTGTGCTTCTTGACACAGTACCTCGTGATTTTGATAATTACTCGCTAGTAACTCTCCCCATTGATGAATGTCGCCGGTATTATATTTTAATGGCGTGCAGTCAAAATGGGTAAACTTGCCACCTGCTTCCGTGAGAATGAGTTCGGGGGCTGCCATATCCCAGTCTTTAGGTGCGGACTTACCGGAAAGGGAAATGTAAACATCTGCTTGCTGTTCAACTATTGCGGCAATTTTGCAACCGACGCTACCAATTGCCTTTTGATGTTGACAGGGCAGATGCTGTAACAGATATTCTAACCTATTGTTGCGATGGGAACGACTAACAACTAAAATTAGATCTTGAATATTTTTGGTTGCGTCCAGCCGCACGGGTAGAGAACCGCTGGCAGTTTCGATAAAAGTCCCACCGCCTCTAATGGCATAATACAACTTTTGTGTTTCTGGAACTGCTACCACAGCTAACATTGTCTGTGTTCCTTGGACTAGGGCAATATGAATTGCATATTCTCCAGTTTTGTTAATAAAGTCCTTTGTCCCATCTAAAGGGTCAATAATCCATACCCACTCAGAGGGATTTTTTCCCTGTTGTGATTTATAAGTTTCTTCGCTGATATAACCAAAGTCCTCATGACCTAAAGCGGCTTGTAATTGTGACAAGATATATTCACTTACAGCCAGGTCTGCAACTGTAACGGGTTCATTGTCCTTATACTTGACATCTAAATTGGCTTTTTCGCCAGTACCATGATAATAAGAACTAAGTAAACTGGCAGCACCCCAGCCCACTTGTCGGGTAATTGTTAATATTTCTGATAGGTCTTTCATTTGGGGATAAATTTGAGTGTGATTACACAATTAAACAGCAAAAATACACAAATAGGGTTTTTAATTCAGCGTGCTACTCATTCGCACACACAGCTTCTCTGATTTCCAAACTTAAACAAATCAAAGCCTGACTCCTGCTTTTTAACCGCACCTTGACATTTATCAGTCCTTAGCGTACAATTGTACTATAAATCCCCTAAAAAAACAGATAAAAGCTGCTAAAAGCAGTATCACACCTGCATTACAGGAACTTTAGATAAAATTCTTCAAACTCTTAAAACACCAGTTACCAGGAGATTTACAATAAAATAACAGCCATTCACCCCAAAGCTGAATTTGTCCATAGTATAATGCTTAATTCAGTGCATTTTACTAGGGGGTGAGTAACTCTGTGCGTTTTTATTTCCAGACAAAAAAACTTGAAGCACTTTACACAGAAGAAAAAAATGCTCACAAATACCCAGGAGTGGTTGACGACTTCTTTGAAGTCATGGCAATTATTGACGCTGCTGTAGACGAACGAGACTTGTATGCCCAAAAAGGATTGAGATTTGAAAAACTACAAGGAAAACGTGGCAAGGAGGGACAACGTTCTCTGCGTTTAAATGCCCAGTGGCGTTTAATTGTCACCTTGGCTGAAGATGAACAAGGAAACTACCTGACAATTATTGATATCGAAGACTACCACTAACACCACGCAGCAGGGGAAACAGAAATATGAACCAAAAACTAGCACCAGCAAGAGTACCAACCCCAGGCAGAATTTTAAGTCGAGAACTAGAAGCGCGGGGGTGGACACAGAAAGACCTAGCGGAAATCATGGGTTGGCCAGTGCAAACCATCAACGAAATTATTCGCGGTAACAAGCAAATTACTCCAGAAACAGCCCTAGAACTTTCCCAAGCCTTTGGGACATCACCAGAATTTTGGACAAACTTAGAAGCCAAATATCGCTTGCATTTAGCAAGTAAACAAAAAACAGAGCCAGATATAGCGGTTTCTGCTCTTATGAGGTACAAAGTTGAATGATGAAACTCTTGTAGTGCGGGCATACTATGGCTAACGCCACGCTACGCGAACTGCTCAGTACAAGTCTTGCCCGCTAGATATGTACCTCATAACACCGGGAAGTGCTGTATAGCCCGTAAAAGCCGTTTATATACCCTTGCTCCCATCCCAGAACTGATTAAAAATAATTGGATTCCTAAAACCAATTCTTTAGATGAATTAGAGCAGCAAGTTTGTAATTTTTTAGGCATATTTTCTTTAACAGAATTGCTTCTATCTTAACTTGTGACCAATAGCATTTAGCCAATTCCTTGTACCAAAATATTGACAAGCTTTAGCAGCAGTATTAGCAGCTAGTTCTAATGCTTGGACAAAACTATTTTCTAGGATGTAGTGACAGAAAGCACCATGAAAAATATCTCCTGCCCCTAGTGTATCTACTGGCTGAATTTTTGGTACATTGACTGAATCACGGACACTATTAGTTAGGTATTGTATGGGGTTTTCTCCTTGAGTAATGGCAATATGAGGAATGTTAAATTTTCGTAAATAGTTAAAAACATCTTGTTGATTTTGACAGTGAGGAGGATAAAAATTAGCAGAACAAATAGCATAGTCTACAAAAGGTAATATTTCTGCAAATCCTGGTTTCCAACTACCACCATCAATGACAATGGGAATATTCTGAATTTTAGCATTTTGGGCGATAATTTTACTAATGTCCATTTGATGCCCGTCAATTAGAACAATATCAATATTTTCTAAATTTTCTAAAATGCTGGCTGGGATAGAGTTAATATTTGCCTGAGTTTTCATGGCATTAATAGAAATTACCGCTCTTTCACCTGTACCTTGGGTGACAATAATAGAAGATACGGGTGGTGGTGTGTCCTTGTGAGATTCTAAGTCAATAATGGCAACTTGGCAATTTTCTAAATCCCTAGAAATTAGCTGTGTGATCTGGTGAGAACCCAATACACCTAATACTGTAGCTTGGTTGCCTAAATGACTGAAAGTGACAGCGGCGTTTGTTGCAGGTCCTCCGGCTGCTACAGTATAATCAGTAGCGACTAACTTTTGATTATTTTGGGGAGGAGAGTCTGCGAGATAAATGAAATCTAAGGTAATTAAACCGACAAATAAGCCTAAATTGGTCATTGGTTAATTTCTGAACTATTATAAATTATAAGTAGATTATAGGAGAATTTATGAATTTAACTGGCCATGATCATGATTTTTATGCTTGGACTCAAGAACAAGCACAACTATTAAGAAAGGGACAATTTAATCAAATTGATTTTCGTAATATTGCTGAAGAAATTGCAGATATGGGACGTTGGGAAAAACGAGAATTAGAAAGTAGATTAGAATTACTACTTATGCACTTACTGAAATGGCAGTTTCAATCTAACTTGCGTTCTCGCAGTTGGCAATTAACTATTAAGGAACAACGTTTACGTTTAGAAAAACTTTTGGCAGAAAATCCTAGTCTTAAATCTTTTTTAGCTGATTGTTTAGAAAAAATCTACCAACTGGCTATTATTAGCGCAGAACGAGAAACCGGACTGTCTTCATTTCCTGAAAGTTGTCCTTATAGTTTAACAGAAATTTTTACATCTGAATTTTTACCTGACGATATCATGTATAGTTAAAGATGTATTATACCATTTACCACTCTAGCAAATTACAGCCTGATCTGCGTTTACCTGCTTTTATCTGCGGTTAATTCTCTATTAAGGTTTTATCATTTGGTAAGGTAAATAAAATTAATCAACCTAGAAATTTTTTAATCTCTTGAATTAGTGTGAAATTGATATGCAAACTGAACCAAAACCAGGAACACTTTATATTGTGGCTACACCCATTGGCAACTTAGAAGATATGACTTTTAGGGCGGTGCGAATTTTGCAAGCAGTAGATATGATTGCAGCAGAAGATACAAGACATACAGGAAAATTATTGCAACATTTTCAAGTGAGAACTCCCCAAATCAGTTATTATGAACATAATAGTAATAGTCGCATTCCTGAATTATTAGAGTATTTGCAATATGGAAAAGCGATCGCATTAGTAAGTGATGCGGGAATGCCAGGAATTTCTGACCCCGGATATGAGTTAATTAAGGCTTGTATTGATAATAATATCACTGTTGTCCCTATTCCTGGTGCAAGTGCTGTAATTACGGCTTTAAGTGCGGCTGGATTACCAACTGATAGATTTATTTTTGATGGGTTTTTGCCGGCTAAAAGTCAAAAAAGAAAGGAATATTTAACATCTTTACAAGGGGAATCTCGAACTTTAGTTTTTTATGAATCACCCCACAGATTACGAGAGACTTTAGCAGATTTGGCAGAGATTTTAGGCAGCGATCGCTATGCAGTTATAGCACGAGAACTGACTAAATTATATGAAGAATTTTGGCGAGGGACTATTGGAGAAGGAATTGCTAATTATCAAGAAAAAGAACCCCAAGGGGAATATACTCTTTTAATAGCAGGAACTCCATCTAATCAACCTCAACCCACAGAAACCGAATTAAAAAATGAGTTATTATCAATGATCAAACAAGGTATTTCTCGTTCTCAAGCTAGTCGAGAGATAGCCAAGAATACAGGTTTACCTCGTCGCTATCTCTATCAACTAGCTTTGACAATTGATCAGCACTGAATTATGGTAAAGTTAAGAAGATCAAGGGTTTGATTTTTTGATAGGTACGATGCCAATATTAAAACTAATACAAACTCGATCTTCTTTGCTCATATTCATTTCTACACCATGTAAAAGCCAACTGGGAAAGATTAACATTGTCCCCGCATAGGCTTTGTAAGTTATTCTCGGTAGAGTCCATAGGTTAAACTCTAGAGATGGTGGTATGATCATCTGTGATCCTGGTCGAGGATCGCAAAAAAATATGCCACCACAATTTTCAGGAGTTTTCAAATAATAAACTCCGCTTAAAATAGAATTGGGGTGATTATGTACAGAATTAGCAGCAAATTTACGATTAATAATTGCCCAACAAGTTGTGATTTTCGGGCTAAATTTTTCTAAATCCCATTGTAGAAATGTGGCAACTTCTAAAACATTTTTATTGATAATTTGTGTGAAGTTGTGAAAGGATTCTCGTTGGTGTAAATCATCTACACTATGCCATCCTAGCATATTTGACCATTGCTCACCTTTACTATCTTGCTGTTGTTCTGTATAGATAGTTTGCAATAAGATGGGATTTAATTGTTGATGATTTTCTACTGGAAAGTGCCAAATAGATGTGGGAAACCAATCATTTCTAGAACCAGACATAATTTTGATTTTTGACTTATTTTTAACTTATTTTTTTACTTAGGTCTTGCTGATAGCGTAGCGTGGCGTTAGCCATATAAACCTAAAACCATTTATTAACAAACGGTTTCGCGGATTTTTACCACAAAAAAGTGCAAGATATTGGCTAATCGTGTCTCAAAATGAATTGCATTTTTCTTTGTCGGATTTGGAAAATTGAGGATATCCAGACAGTTAAAACTGTTCCCTGTTCCCTGTTCCCTGTTCCCTCACAGACAACTTATTCAGCAAGCCCTACTTATATAGAAGATAAGTATCATGGAACTAAGGATTTTAGGAGCGTGAAGACTCCAAAATCCTCAATTATTTGATAATAGCTAAAACTAGCGCAATGCTGGTGGTAATCGTGGTCTACCTGTGGAAATTGCATAGTTAATGACTAACAGTTGCAACCATAATCCAGGAAAACGAGTTTCTAACCAAGACTGACTCCATTTTAAAAACTGTGGTAACCATGCTCCCAAAATAACACTAATTAAAGCATGACGGGCAAAGTTGAAATAATTGCCAAGCCAACGCAATAAATCCTGCCAACCTGCTAGTTGCCAAATCCACAATAGCAATGGTGGATTTTTACTCGCTGCTTTCAATGCTAGACGGTTAAAGGTAAACCAATCACAGCGATCTTTAATGAAATTATCTGTCACTTCTGGGGTTTCATCTACTAATAATCCAAAGAAAGTATTCAACATGGAATTTATCAGTTGGGGAGGGATAAATTTCCCAGTGGGAACCATCATTCCCTTAGAAAATAACCACATTACAGCAACATTACTTTGATAAGCACGAATTTTATTTAAGTAATCAGAACTCAATAAATCATGCTTGAGAGCGGTATTTAATAGGGTGGTCAATCGTTCTAAATTACGGACCAAAGAACCAAAACCAGTAAATACTAGAGGAGATTGAAGAGAAGCAGCATCACCAATAGCAATTAATCTATCTACAGCAATTTTGCGATCGCTACCACTTATACTAAAATGTCCTGGTATATAGCCAAAGGTTGGTTTTTTCCAAACCAATTTATCTAAATCACAACGCCGATATTCTGGCAAAATTGTGAAAAAGTCCTCATACATTTCCAACAAAGAACCGGGATTTTTGGCATTTACTTCATGATAGTGAAATAGATAAATTGTTAGTTCTTCCCCAACTCCAGGAAACAACTCCCAAATTAATTGTCTTCCCCTAGAAATGTCCCCATGACTATAAAGAACATCCCCATAGTCAGAATCCCACACTCCAGGTTCAAAGCCTTTTTCAATTACTGCTCCCACGGTAGGACACACACTATCAAAGGCTCTACCACCATTTAATTGCCAAGCAATGGGTGAAGCAGTTCCCATGGCATCTATCAATAAACGTCCAGTGACTTGCTTTTGATTGCCGGTGGGCAAATGCTTGACATTAATACTCACTTGTGTAACACTGATATCAACTCGCAAAAACTCGGTTTCGTCGGAAATATCGCCACCGGCAGCTTTAAGTTTTTCTCCACATAATGCCAATAACTTTTCTGAATCTAAAGCTATATTTAGAACGGTGGGCGTGTGGAGGACAGGTGCTTTTAACTTAGAGGGGTTATTAGCATCAAAAAACTTATTAAACCCGTCTTTATACTCTCTAGAAATAATTGTTTCTAGTTCAGCATTTGTTAACAAACCCAAATTGATTAAACTTTGGATTTCATCACGGGAAATATTCCATTCTCGGTTCATTCTCCCAAAGGGTAATCGTTCCACCAACAGCACCTTATAGCCCAATTTAGCCATGACTGCTGCATGAATTGACCCCAAAGCCCCCCCAATGTAAATGATGTCATATTCAGGACTAGTTTTCTCTTTTTCCTGGCTGTTTCCTTGATAAAATACGACTTGACGGGGCTTTTGAGGATTTTTCACCCCTTCTCTCCACTGTTGCTCCCACCAGTAAACCCGCTGGAGGTGATATTCCCCATTAGTCATTTTTTGGAAATATTTGACAGTTAGGGGATAATATGGTTCTAGCTGTGAAAAAATTGACTTTTGGGCATCAATCACAGGTGGTTCTGGATAGCAGTTGGGAAAGCGGTTTCTAATTTCCTGGGTGAGATGTTTGAGAATGAGTCTCTCACGGGGAAAGGGTTGTTCTCCCCAACGGAATACTTTCAAATAAGTCGTCCGCTGTACCGACCAAACAAATACAGACAGTTCTACGTCTCTAGAAGCGGTATTTTGAATCGCTATTTTTACACGAAAGCCGTTTGGGGTGATGTATTTTTCCCCATGTTCTAGAATAAAATCTCTTTGTAGCCACTGAAGTACGGATATTGTATCAGGGGTAGGAATTTCTAAATAAAGAAGTTCTTGCATTTTGTCCTCGTATTCCTCGTAAATCTACTCACCTAGACAGAGTTAAAAAAGGCAGAAACTAGGTTAAACTCTGCCCTAATTAGTTTCATAAAGATTCCATGAAGAATTTTAATGATTAATCAAGTTTATTGTTCATATTGTAAATTTTGTAAACATAAGCCATGAATTATCCTATCCCAGACAGTCCCCAAGAAATTTCTGCACTGAGAAAACAGCCAGTTGATGAAGAATTAGTAGCTGCGGTAATCGCTGGTGTAGTTAAAGTTGTTCGTTCTCAGGGTCAGTCTTTAGACCAATTAACCGCTCAGGTGTTGGAAGATGACCCGATGTTAGATCAACAACAAAGACGCTGGTTAAGTAAGTTGGTTGCCCAAGCATGGGAGAATTTTCCCTAAGAGGATCAATACAATTAAACTGGCGGTTAGAAACCGCATCTACACATACAAAACCCACCTGAGTGGGTTTAGAACCCTTATCATAAACTATAAGGTATATGTGAAATTTTCCACTAACATACCAGGAACTAAACTACCTCCTAATTGCCGATTTTCGTAAGTTCCGACTTCGGGAATAAATTCTTGGAAGTTGGTGAAATCAACTAAATTTTCTGCTCCCCAAAAACGATAGAGACTTTCATCAAAGCGGAGATTAGCAATGGGGGCAATTATTTCGCCATTTTCTACCCAAAAGCAAGCATAACGAGTCATACCTGTAATTCTGCCAGATGGGCGATCGCTCCAATTCAAATAATGTAAATTAGAAACATATAATCCTGTATCTAAACTGGGTAAAATCTGCTCAAAACTCAAATTACCGGGGCTGATTTCTGGAGAACGTAAAGTTTCTGAAATATTCGCCCCATTAGCTGGTTTATTGTATTCCTTTGCTGTGCGAGAATTAACTAAACTATTAATTAAAATACCTTTTTCAATTAAAGTTAATTCTGGTGCAGCCATTTCTCCCAAATTATTAAAGCGAGGAACTAAACCACTTTGAAAATTTTCTTTTAAAGTGAATTTTGGGGAAAGTTGTTTTTCTTGACGGGATAAAGCAGCTAAAGCACTATTACCTTGTTGAATATCAGCTTCACTGATAGCACCCCAGGAAAGCATACCTAATAAATCGGCCACCGCAGCGGGAGCAAAATAGGTTTTGTATTGTCCTTTTGGTAATTCTTTAACTGGACGAGATAGGATTTCTAATTGCTGTTTCCCATCATTTATTTTAGCCAAATAAGCAGATTGATTCCATTCACTACTAGCAAAAGTTCCCTTTACAGCTTGTCTTGATGCCATAAATAAGGAATAATTTAAATTAAATGAATCAGTTGTAAACCAGTGTTTTTGTCGAGTAGAATCACCATAACCTCTGATGACAATTCCTCCCGCATACATACCAGTAAAATCTAAATTATTCACAGTTTCCAAAATCCTGGGAACTAATATTTCTGGAGTTAATAATTTACCAACATTAACCTCTCGACTGGTATTATTTCCTGATGGTAAGACCAAATAAGGATCAATTGGTAATAATGGTAATTCATCACGTAATTCTTGTAAAGCTGTATCAGCTAATTCCCAATCTATTTCCCAATTATTTGTCCAGGGAAACTGACGAAAACTACTACGTTGATTAGCCATTAATGTCAATTGAATCGAACCATCATCAACATGGCCTGTCTGTCTAACTTTAGCAGAATTAAACCGGGTAAATTGACTGCTTTCGCTGCTAAGTCTGATGGTAAAATGTTCATGCTCTGCTTTTTTAAGCAGTAGAGTTTCCAGAAGTTGATTAAAGGTTTTTTCTAAAGTTGATAATTCTTCAAGTTTCATGGTTTAAATTGTATCTGGATCAATATTTAATTCTCGCAATTTTGCTGCTAAACGTTCGGCTCTTCTAGCTTCCCATTCTGCTCTTTGGGATTCTTTTTCGGCTCTTTGGGCTTGTATTGCTGTTTTTCTAGTTTCTTCTTGGGCGGTTTCTTCTGGTGTAGGGACTAACTCTCCTGCTGGGGTAAAATACCTTAACAGACCTTGGTTAATTCCTAAGTATAAACCTAACTGCTCACTCCATAAATGTCCTTTTTCATTGGGTTCTAAAGGTTGATATTTTCCATTTGTTAAATAAAAACCTGCAAATTCTAATGTATAAGGGTCAAACCAAAAATAATCTGGTGTGCGGAAAGTATTTTGATAAATTTCTTTTTTATATTCTTTATCAGTATTGGCCGTAC
Source organism: Dolichospermum circinale AWQC131C (assembly GCF_000426905.1). Classification (NCBI taxonomy): domain Bacteria; kingdom Bacillati; phylum Cyanobacteriota; class Cyanophyceae; order Nostocales; family Aphanizomenonaceae; genus Dolichospermum; species Dolichospermum circinale. Next base: position 204,524 of record NZ_KE384588.1, on the reverse strand, counting down.
TGGGTGAAAGAATTTCTAAAATGAAATTAGGATATTTACCGTCTTCTTCCCAAACTACCCAACTTTTACGGGTTTTGCGTTCAGTTCCCAAGACAACAAAAAAATCTGGACCGCGGAAAAATTGTGATTTTTTTTGGTGAGGACTATAGTAAATAGTCAA
>NZ_KE384588.1:199594-204320 GCF_000426905.1 Dolichospermum circinale AWQC131C | reverse complement strand
TAACCATTTGAGACATTTGATTAAGAGCATAATTTGCTCTAGATGTAGTTCTGTTTCCACGGTCGGTTCATCACTATATAAATCACTTGGGGGAAATATTACATCTGCGGAGATGTCTTGTTGTGATTCTAATTCTTGAGCAATGATCATATTGATATAGCATCAAGTAGTTACTTTTTTATTGTAGCAATTAATTAAACTTTTGCCAATACTCCAGGGAATATTTAAGAGAGATAGGACAAAATATAATTCGTCAACCACCACCAAAAACTTCCACATTTGCAAATGCACAAACTGGTGAACCATGTCCTACAAAAATCATTTGATTTGGTTCTCCTTTACCGCAATGAGGCGCTCCATAAATTTGCCAATTGCTATTATCTCCAACTTGAATTAAACTATGCCAAAATTCTGGAGTAGTGGCGCGATAGTTAGGATTTCGCAAGGTTTTTGTCAATTTACCGTTTTCAATTAATTTGGCATATTCGCAACCAAATTGAAATTTATAACGTTGATCATCTATTGACCAAGAACGGTTAGATTCCATGTAAATACCATGTTCTATGCCGGCGATAATTTCCTCAAAGGTGGCGTTTCCTGGTTCTAAATTCAAGTTAGCCATTCTATCTATAGGAGGACGATTCCAGGAACAAGCCCGCGCACAAGCAACACCTGGTAAATTTGCTCTGGTTTGACTTTCTAAACTGCCTAAACCTCTTTGCAAAATCCCATTTTTAATGATATATTCTTTGGTGGCTATTGCACCAGTATCATCAAAACCATAACTGGCAAATTCACCTGTTACTGTAGGATCAAAGGTAATATTCAGCAAAGGTGAACCATATTCTAATTTACCAAAATCATCTTTGGTAACAAAGCTACCCCCAGCATAGTTGCGTTCATCTCCTAAAATGCGATCAATTTCTAAAGGATGTCCGATACTTTCATGAATTTGTAGCATCATTTGGTCTGGTGCTAAAACTAAGTTAGTCCGGGTATTTGGACATTCTGCTGCTGTTAATAATTCTAAGGCTTCTTCTCCAACTTTTTGGACTTGATGCCATAAGTTATCTTCTTGGAAGAGTTCCCAACCTCCTTGATAATAGTTGGCTTCTTGTCCATTGTTAGTGCGTTGTTGGACGATTTCTCCATCTTGGGCTATGGCGCTAAAATGATTTCCCAACGTGAGAATTTTTTGATATATTTCTGAACCGTTGCTACTGACAAACCAGGTTTCTTTTTGATGTGTACTGGTTCTGGCTGTTGTTTGCACGATTTTATCGTTAATTTTTAGTCCCTGACAAATCCTAATTAGTAAATTATTTATTTCTCCAGGACTAATAGTATTAAATGGTTCTAAATATGGTGATTGATATTCACCAACTACTTGAGGACGGATATTTTCACTAATTGGATATATCCACCATTTTCTAGCTGCTAATGCTTGTTTATAGGCGATTTTGGCAGCATTTTGTAAACTAGAAATATTTAAGGAATTAGTAGCAGCATAACCTAAACAGCCATCAACCATCACTTCTATCATTGCTCCCATATTCAATGATTTACCATTGCTTTGAGGTAAACCATCACGCACATAATGGTGTGCAGAAGTTGTTTTAACGGCTCTAATTCCTACCCAATCGGCTGGTATATTCAAATTAGCGATCGCTTTTGTTAATTCGGTCCACATAATTGCAATTAAAAGTTAAGTAGGTTAACGTTAAAAATTGTCGTTATAGCACTAGGTAAGAGGTAAGGGTGAAGAAGTTTTCAGTGGTTTTACTTTTCTTGACACAGTTTGATTTGATTGTGTTGACCTACTTAAATTACACTAGCCAAATGACACAAAACAAAAAATTATCATCTAGATTTTTTGTTATTATACCGTACTGATGCAAATCGCACTATTAATCAATATAGTCGTTTTTTAGGTTAAAATAGACAATACACTTTAATCAGGTGATTAATCATGACAAAATCTACACCGCAAAGGGTTGTCCGTCGTGGTCGAGTGTTTCCCGAAATTCAGTGGACCCAAGAACAAAAAGCTCAGGAAAAAGCCAGAAGACAGGCTTTTTCTGATCGTTGTTGGGTAATTTTTGAGCGGTTAAAACCGGAAATACTCGATAAATACTATGGTTGGTATATTGCTATTGAACCTGATAGCGGGGATTATTTTATTGATCAGGATCAAGAGGTAGCTAGTAAAATGGCCAGAGAAAAGTATCCTCATGTCATTCATCATATTTATGGCATTAATGAAACGGGAGTTAGTGGCAGAATATGATTGAGGGTAGATTTGGAGATAAAGGTCAAATTTATTTGGAAATTGATTTAATTGATGGAGATAATTTCAGTTTTCCTGTAGAAACAATGTTAGACACAGGATTTACTGAATATTTAGCCATGAATAAACAAGATGTACAAAGTCTTGATTGGCCTTTTTTACGTCAGAATAAATTAAGAACTGCTCAAGGAGAAACTGATTTTGATGTTTATCATGGTAGGGTAATTATAGATGGTCAAGAGTGGGAAATTCCTGTATTTGCTGGAGATGAAATTCAGGAAATTTTACTGGGTTATCGATGGTTGAAGTTGTTTGTTTTAGTTGCTAATTATGGTGAAGATAGGGTAAGTTTAGATTTGATTTAATTAAGATTTTTTATTAATAAAAAGGTGGATTACGGGTTGTATCTAGAACGAAATAGCCCTGGGTGGTAATTGCCAGAATATTTGGTCTTTATTCCAAATTTTAGGGCTAGGATGCCTAAAAAGACAATATAATTAGATTTAGGGACTTCCAAGAAATAAATTATCCTGATTAACGAACCACAGAGGCGCAGAGGACACAGAGGAATAAGGGTTTGAGAGATTTTTGTGTTAGGTGGTTGAGTATTTTTTATTTGGAAGTCCCTTAACAAATTACTGATTTTATTAACGTTGCTTTTTATGCCCAAGCATGATCCCGCAAAATTAAAAAAAGTATCTATTAGTCTTCCCTTTGGTATAGGTTCTGCGGAATGGGAAGCTGACACGACGGAACGAAAAGCCGCTTACCATTCCAATTCAAAACAGTCCTGTTTTATTATGGTATCAATGAATCTGATTTATCCGAAAATATACCACAAAGTCAAAAAGCTCTTGAAGTTATTAAGCTTGCTACTCAACAGGATGAGTCTCTTTCAAACTTGCTAAATACTATATATGAAGTTGCACCACATTTGAGGAGGTAGAATAAATGGAGAAAGCTGATCTTCAAACTGTAAATATCATGGATAAGGTTTTAAATCTAAAACAAGGCGAATACATGAGTTCAGAAGACTTGCCAGCAATTGGCAATATTAGGAATTGATATCAAAAGCATCATTAGTTAATTTCCTGTTGTATAATATTTATATATATTTTCCCTGATCAATCTAACAGCTTACTATCACGGCAGACACGGCAGATTTTGTCATAATATAAAGATAGGATTCCCATGACTAATTACGCTTTATCAACATTATGAGGAATAAATAATTATGTCTCAATCCGATTTAATCAATAAACCAGAATTAAGTAACACTACCAAAGAAAATCATCTCATAGAAGTTTTACGAGAAATTCAAGTAACACCTAAAGAATATTGGCCAAATCTCCTACAAATAATGCGAGTATTTCGAGAAAGTTTTACTTTTAAACCTGAGATTTTTAACCATTCTCAGCTAGAAATAGACGCACAACAACAAGTTTTAAATCAACAACATCAATTACTCAAAGAATTAACCAAAGAGTGGTTAGAAGAAGGAGAACAAGAAGAACAAACGGAAACTTGGGAATATTTGCGGCAAAAACAAGAAATTGATGATAATCCTTTTTAATATTAAGGAGTAGAAAAAGCCATTAAAACCAATGAAGCAACAGCTACAGATTGGATAAATCAACAATTGGAAAATTTAGGAATTGATCTCAAAAATGAAGAAGAAAATAAAAATTAATGCTGATGTCATTTATATTAGAATAATAGCCTAGTAGTAGAGGTGAAACTATGACCATTGAACAAGCAGTTTTAGAAAACCTGCGAGAGTTACCAACCGATAAACAACAGGAAGTTTTAGATTTTATTCAATTTCTCAAACATAAACTGTCACAAATAAAAGAACAAGTACAGGAAAAACCATTACAGAATAAAGGAGATAGCTTTTGGGAAGGGGTTTTAAGGTTTCGAGAAACAATTGAAAGAGAAGGAATTGAATTTACAGATGAAGATTTTGCAAATCTTAGAGATCGTAGTCCAGGACGCGAGATTGATTTATGACAGTTCGCTTTTTACTAGACTCTAATATTATCTCAGAACCGAGTCGGCCAATTCCCAATACTCAGGTTTTAGATCAATTAAATCGCTATCGTTCAGAAGTAGCAGTAGCAAGTCTTGTTGTTCATGAAATCCTTTATGGCTGTTGGCGTTTACCAGCATCTAAACGCAAGGATTCTTTATGGAAATACATTCAAGATTCTGTGTTAGATTTGCCTGTGTTTGATTATGATCTCAAAGCTGCAAAATGGCACGCACAGGAAAGGGCTAGATTATCAAAAATTGGTAAAACACCTGCTTTTATTGATGGACAAATTGCGAGTATTGCGTTCTGCAATGACTTGATTTTAGTAACAAACAATATGGCAGATTTTCAGGATTTTGAGGATCTGATAATTGAGAATTGGTTTATTACAGTTGATTAGATTGAGG
>NZ_KE384588.1:197273-199562 GCF_000426905.1 Dolichospermum circinale AWQC131C | reverse complement strand
TGAAGTACAGATATTAATAATAAAACTCTTGTGGTGCGGGCAAGATGCCCGCACAAGGTGTACCTCACTCAAAGCTACTTGCTGTATGATAGAAGGAGACAATATTTGCCATTGAAATTAGACAGCGATTCGGACTTCTGGAAGAAGCCGGGGATCTAAGTACAACAAAACTAACCAGTAATCGTTCCCGTTACAGGAGAACTCGCACTAGCATACTCTTTAATGGGCATCCTACCCGACAAATAAGCTATGCGACCCGCCACAGTTGCTAAATTCATCGCATAAGCCATGGCTGGGGCATTTTCAGCCAAAGCGATCGCACTATTAATTAATAACGCATCTGCCCCCAATTCCATCGCCTCAGCGGCTTGTGAAGGCGCACCAATACCCGCATCTACCACCACTGGTATTTTAGCATTTTCAATAATAATCCGAATATTGGCGGTAGTTTTCAGCCCTTGTCCAGAACCAATGGGCGCAGCTAAAGGCATCACAGTGGCACAGCCAACCTCTTCTAACCGCTTTGCTAACATAGGATCAGCATTAATATAAGGCAATACAGCAAAACCTTCTTTTACCAATTGTTCCGCCGCTTGTAAAGTACCTATGGGATCTGGAAGTAAATATTTAGGATCAGGTATAACTTCTAACTTGACAAAATTATTATCTTCTTGTCCCAATAATTTCGCCATTTCTCGTCCCAAGCGTGCCACCCGAATGGCTTCCTCCGCAGTTTGACAGCCAGCAGTATTAGGTAACATCCAAATCTTACTCCAATCTAGCGCCTCTCCTAAACCTTCATGTCCTGGTGCATTAGTTTGTACCCGTCGCACGGCCACCGTTACAATTTGACAACCACTGTTTTCGACACTTTGCTGCATTTCCTGGATACTGCGATATTTACCAGTTCCCGTCATTAACCGAGAACTAAAGCTTTTACCGGCAATAATTAATGGTGAATCTTGAATATTTAGATCTGATAGTCTCGGCGTAGCTATGTCACAAAATGATTTATTTTGGAGCTTGTTTACACTATTAATATTAGTATTAGTGACAGTAGAATTAATGGCCATTGATGTAGTAGTAGATGACACAGCAGAAAAACGGGAATAGTGGAAATTAGGTAAAATAGGATCTGTTTTTTGTTCGCAAATCAAATCAGCAATTAATGTCGCTGTCACTGGTGCGAGTAAAATTCCATTGCGGTAATGACCAGTAGCCAAAGTTAAATTAGGACAATGACTAGCACCCAAAATAGGTAATTCATCGGAGGTAGCTGGACGAAATCCCCACCAAAGTTCTTGAAGAGGATAATTTTCTAATTGGGGATACAAGCGAATAGCTGATTGTAGTAAACTTTGAATCCCGACTGGGGTATTATAGGCAGTAAATCCCACATCTTCATTAGTTGCACCAATAATGATAGAACGATTGCGTCGGGGGACAATATAAATACCCTCTCCAAATAATACTCTAGTTAAGGGTAATTCATTGAGACAATCTGGGACTCGTAAACTCAACATTTGTCCTTTACGGGGACGCACTGCTAAAGGTAATAATTGATTTACCCAAGCACCAGCGGTTAAAAGATAATGGTCAGCCCGAAATAAACCTATATTAGTTTGGACACCAATCACTTTTCCCTGTTGTTGAGAAATAGCTTCTACGGTAACTCCGTCTTGGAATATAATACCCTCAGACTCCGCCGCAGTCCGTAGAACTTTAATTAAAGCCCGGTTATCAACTTGCCCGTCTTCAGGATACCACCAACCACCGACCACATCCTGACCCAAACCTGGTTGATATTGGTTAATAGTATCTTTATTCAACCAGTGGGCGTTTCTATCCCCTGTATTTTGTGGTTGTTGATAAACTGGTGCGAGGATACCACAAGGCCAATAACCTGTATTATTTACATCCTTTTCTCCAGTTAATTCTGCTAATTTTTCCGTCCAATTTAAGTATAAATTGCGCGATCGCCGACACAAAGACAACATCGGCTCATGAGTAATATTTTCTGCTTCAGGAGCTAACATTCCGGCGGCGGCGTGGCTGGCAGCAGCAGTAAAATCACGTGAAAGTACAGTTACATTAGCACCCCGTAATTTCAATTCAAGACCGCAAGCCAACCCGATAATACCACCACCAATAATTAAAACATCATTAGTCATTAGTCATTAGTCATTAGTCTAGTAAATAACTAATAACTCATAAAGGCTAACAAAGGGAGTAGAATTTGTTGACATACTCACCGACCTGAAGGTGCGGGGAAACACTTGACACTTCACC
>NZ_KE384588.1:190545-197221 GCF_000426905.1 Dolichospermum circinale AWQC131C | reverse complement strand
TTAAAGTCTCCCAATGCCATAAGGCGACTATGACCAAATTTTAACATAAAGCCGTCCTAAAAGGACGGGGCTTGTATCCCAGATTTTTGGTCATTGGTCATGAGTTATTTAATTTTGACCGTTGACCGTTGACCGTTGATTTTTAACTTAACTTATCCCTAGTTACCACAAAGCCCGAATTGGTTGTTTGTCTTGATTAACATTACTACTGGAATTTGATAGCCCGCGTGGTGTAGTCATGTCACTATCTGTACTCGCCGTTTCCCTGGTAGAATCAGAACTTTCATTACCAGTGCTTGTTTCTTGTGTAGTATTAGAAGAATTACCTGAATTTCCAGTAGAAACATTACCTTGAGCTACATTAGTGCGGCGGCTTTCACTGTTAGAATCATTGCTTTTAATCGTTTCTGACTCATTACTAGAATTATTTTCCGTATCATTACCACCAGCGGCACTATTAACATTAATATTAGCTGGGAGAACACTGGATGCTCTGCGTCCTGTTGGCACATTAGCACTTTGTTGTCCGCCCATAGGAAAGTTAATTCCCAGTAGCGTACCTAGCAAAATTGCTACGCCGCCAGCCATCAAAATCAAGGGTGTCCATCTACCCATCTTGTTTGTCTCCTTTTTAACCTTTTGGTGTCTAAACTATTTGAGAACCTTGACCCCAAAAACCGTGAAATTTAGTCACTTTAACAGTAGCTAAAACTTGAGTTTGAGCAATCAAACCCAAATTACTTGTAGGAGAATGGGGAAGAAGGGAACGCAGAAGAATGCTCAGGTCAATTTACTGCGGACGCTTCGCCTTCTACCTTAACCGCACAAGTACCATAAGTGCCAATTCCTTTCCTCATATTTAACAGGATTTTGGGGATCATTTCCTTTGCTTGTCTTGGGAATGAAAACAGCCTAGAATTGAATTATTAACAACCTTCGATACAGCAGACAGAACTGGTGATGGTTTTTGCTAAAGGTTTGGCAGAGGAAAAATAAGTACCGAATGGTTTGAGGGTTTCCTGCATGGGTAAAATGGGTTAAATCCCCAGGCAGATAGTGACGCAGCTTTGAGACTGGAAGTAGGAAGAAAATATGAAGCTTCGCTACACTTCCTCAGAGCAATTGTTAGCATTTTTGTATGGCCTGATGAAACTACCAAAACAGCTTTTTGTTGTTTATTCGCGTGCAGCCAAGTTATCTCTCAGGTGTCAGTGTTGAATCAAAGGTTCAACAATTTTTATGACCAAAACTCCCTCAAATCAACTTTGGCTCTATGACACTACTCTCCGGGACGGGACCCAACGGGAAGGACTCTCAGTGTCCATAGAAGATAAGTTACGCATTGCTCACCGACTGGATCAATTAGGGATTCCGTTTATTGAAGGTGGTTGGCCAGGAGCAAATCCTAAAGATGTCCAGTTTTTCTGGCAACTTCAGCAAAATCCCCTCAAACAGGCAGAAGTTGTTCCCTTTTGCTCTACCCGTCGTCCTCATACTAAACCCCCAGATGAACCCATGCTACAAGCGATTTTGGCGGCAGGTACTCGCTGGGTGACTATTTTCGGTAAATCCTGGGATTTGCACGTTACAGCCGGACTCAAGACCAGTCTAGAAGAAAATTTAGCCATGATTGGTGACACGGTTGAGTATCTGTGTTCTCAAGGACGACGGGTAATTTACGATGCTGAACATTGGTTTGATGGTTATAAGCAAAATCCCGATTATGCTTTACAAACTTTGACAACGGCTATGACCGCAGGTGCGGAATGGTTGGTTTTATGCGATACCAATGGTGGAACTTTACCTCATGAAGTTACACAAATTGTTCAGGATGTTAATTGTCATTTCTCAATGGCCAATGGTCAATGGTCAACAATTCCGCAAATAGGAATACATACTCATAATGATTCAGAAATGGCGGTAGCTAATGCTCTAGCAGCAGTTATGGCGGGTGCAACAATGGTACAAGGGACAATCAACGGTTATGGAGAACGCTGTGGTAATGCTAATCTGTGTTCTCTGATTCCTAATTTACAGCTAAAGCTGGGTTATAGTTGTATCTCCCAACACCAGCTACATCAACTGACAGCGGCTAGTCGTTTTGTCAGTGAAGTTGTCAATCTCGCTCCTGATGAACACGCACCTTTTGTAGGACGTTCCGCTTTTGCCCATAAAGGCGGTATTCATGTATCAGCAGTAGAACGCAACCCTTTAACCTATGAACATATTCAACCAGAACAAGTCGGAAATACGCGCCGCATTGTCATTTCCGAACAGTCTGGACTCAGTAATGTTTTGGCTAAAGCCCGGACTTTTGGTATTGAGTTAGACAAGGATCATCCCCAAGCTAGACAAATTCTCCAGAGAATGAAAGAATTGGAAAGTGTCGGCTATCAATTTGAGGCAGCGGAGGCGAGTTTTGCCCTGTTGATGTATGATGTTTTAGGTCTGCGTCAACAGTTTTTTGAAATCAATGGTTTTCAAGTCCATTGTGATTTGATTCAGGGCAAAGAAACAACTCATTCTTTAGCAACTATTAAGGTCACTGTCAATGGTGAAAATATTCTGGAAGCTGCGGAAGGTACTGGACCTGTAGCGGCTTTGGATGCGGCTTTGCGTAAGGCTTTGGTGAACTTCTATCCGCAAATTGCCACCTTTGAGTTAACAGATTATAAAGTTAGAATTTTGAATGGAAATACCGGAACTGCGGCAAAAACTCGTGTCTTAGTTGAATCTCGCAATATTCAACAACGCTGGACAACTGTTGCGGTTTCTAAGAATATCTTGGCGGCCTCTTATCAAGCAGTAGTTGAAGGTTTGGAATATGGTTTATTATTACATTTCCAAGCAGAAAACTATGGTTGAAAGTTGAGCCGTAAATGGGTAAATATAAGTAGGTTGGCGTTAAAAATTGTCGTTATGACAAGGGAATAGGGAACAGGGGACAGGTTACAGGTTACAGGTTTTGGGCAACTTTACTTTTCGTTACTTGTGTCGGTTTTTTCTTTTACCTACTTACAGCGTTTTCCGCTCTGATGAGGTATAAATTTGAATCATGAAACTCTTGTGGTGCGGGCATCTTGCCCGCTAGATATGTACCTCATAACACTCTTGTAGTGCTGTGGCAGTTCTCGGTGGGTTGTGAACGGATTTTTTTGGAACGAACCACAGAGGACACAGAGGACGCTGAGGTAGAGAAAAGGGAGGTATTGTCGTTTTAGTTATAATCGCTATGTATCCCGAACTTATTGAAGAATTCCGGAATATGTATAATTATGCGTAATTAATTTAATAGCCGCTTTCACTCGATGAGGGGGAGTGAGCGAGAGGGGGAGACGAGAAGAGGAATTATGCTCTATCTATTCCCTTTGGGACTCTTTAGAACTATATTAATTAGGTAGCTAGTAATCTGTTACAGAATCGGTCTGTAATTTAAGCCTACATACATAAAATAGCCCTTTTTAATTATATAACCTATGCCAGCAAATTCCTGGCCTGAAAACAATTCTGATCCCCTTGACCTGATCTTACCTGACCTCTCAGAAAATAAAGAATCAGAATACCTACAACCAAAACGATTTAAAGGCCGTCGTGGCAAAGCTGCTCTAGTTTTAACTATAGTTTGGAGTGGGACTATTACCCTACATTTAGTTTCTTGGGGTTCGATATTTATCCTGGGACTGACAACAATACTGGGAATTCATGCCTTGGGGATTATTTTTACCAAACCCCGCGACCATTCCCCAAAAATAGAGGCAGATTTGCCTTTTGTGTCTGTATTAGTGGCTGCTAAAAATGAAGAAGCAGTAATTGGCAGATTAGTTAAGAATCTCTGTAATTTGGAATACGGTAATGGTGAATATGAAGTCTGGATTATTGATGATAATAGTACAGATAATACACCCCAATTATTAGCAGAACTCCAGCAAGAATATCAACAACTGAATGTATTTAGGCGTTCTCCCCAAGCTAGTGGCGGAAAATCTGGAGCATTAAATCAGGTATTACCACTGATAAAGGGAGACATTATTGCTGTATTTGATGCTGATGCCCAAGTTACACCAGATTTACTATTTCAGGTAGTTCCTTTGTTTGAAAAAGAAAGAGTAGGGGCTGTACAAATACGTAAAGCGATCGCTAATGCTCCAGAAAATTTTTGGACTAAGGGACAAATGGCGGAAATGTTGTTGGATATCTGGTTTCAACAACAGCGGACTGCTATTGGTGGTATTGGTGAACTCCGAGGTAATGGTCAATTTGTCCGTCGTCAAGCCCTAGCAAGTTGCGGTGGTTGGAATGAGGAAACTATCACCGATGATCTTGATTTAACTATCCGCTTACATTTAGATAAGTGGGATATTGAATGTGTTTTTCATCCCCCAGTGGAGGAAGAAGGTGTTACCAATGCTACAGCCCTTTGGCATCAACGTAACCGCTGGGCGGAAGGTGGTTATCAACGTTATTTAGACTACTGGGATCTGATCCTCAAAAACCGCATGGGGACAAAGAAAACCTGGGATTTGTTGATCTTTATGGTGACAATGTATATCTTGCCAACGGCCGCAATACCAGATATATTAATGGCGATCGCTCGTCATCGTCCACCTATGTTAAGTTCTGTAACTGGGTTATCTCTAGGGATGTCAGTTATAGGTATGTTTGCGGGTTTAAAGCACATCCGTAAAGCTACTGGAAATCCATCTACCTATTTAGTGTTACTTTTACAAACCCTTCGCGGCAGTTTATATATGTTGCATTGGTTAGTAGTTATGAGTAGCACCACAGCGCGAATGTCGTTCCGACCAAAACGTTTAAAATGGGTAAAAACTGTTCATAAAGGTGTGGAAAAATCAATTTTGTAATTAGGTAATATAGCAATTCCCATGGAATTTAGGTACAAGAACTCAGAATTAAACGCAGATAAACGCGGATAAACGCAGATAATTTTGTACTTTATTAGACTAGGATTCGCTATCAGGTTAATACTCCCCGGTCTCAGGACACGGGGATTCTTGGTTAAAAGAGTTAGACTACTTGTTGTGTAGCGAAGCAATCCGTATGTATCCGGTTTAAATGGTTAATAGTGCTGCCAAAACAACTATTTTATGCTACTTTTGAGTAGCATTCATTATTGGAGTAATTATGTTTCAACAACTATCACTATTTGAAGATAAAAATAATGATATTACCAAGTGTTTTTATAAAAGCATTGAGGAGTCTGGCTTTAACTATCAAGAAATTGATATAGGTGATATCACATTTAAAGCAGGACAAACTGAGTCAGTGCATAGATGGTATAGACTAACTCCCAGTTATTCACCAAATTTAGTCCGCTTTTTTATTGATTTATTTAAAATTACTAAAAATGATTTTGTAGTTGATCCATTTAGTGGTAGAGGTACAACAATTATCGAATGTCAGAAGCATGGAATTAAGGCTCTAGGAGTTGAGATTAACCCTTTACTTCAGCAAGCAGGAAATAAGTCTCTATTGTGGAATCTTAGTAACATTTCTTTAATTAATAATTATCTTGAACAAGTATTTAGTGAAATTAAAAAATATGAGACATTTTCACTGGAAGATGTAGTTGAGATATTCAATACCAGAGTTCCAATTATTCATAATGTCTTTCGTTGGTGGAAAATTAATGTTTTAAAAAATCTGATTATTTGTCGTGAGATAATGAGACAAGAAAAATATCATCCAATTCATGAATATATTTGGTTATCTTTGAATAAATCCTGTTTGGATTGTGCCAATATTCACAGAAATCATCCAACTATTACATTTGATGATCATCATCAAAGAGAGATAGATGTTTATTTAGAAATAAGTAATAATCTCAAAGACATCAGGGAAGATTTGATTAAGCTTAACCAAAGAGAAATATTATTTTCTAATTTGAACTCAATTGTACTAGGTGATTCCACAAATAACCTGCAAAATACAATTAATCGCTCTATAGATTTCGTAATTACTTCACCTCCTTATCCAAACCGCTATAGTTATGTTCATCAAACTAGACCTCAATTACACTTCTTAGAACTCTTAGAAGATATTCGTGAAGCCACGGAAATAGACTTACGAGCAATAGGTGGAACATGGGGTAGAGCAACTTCAATTTTGCAAAAGGATTTAATCATAGTTCCTGATGAGATTAGATCATATCTTTCTTACTATGATGAACTTAAAAATCAAAACATTTTAATGTGTAATTATGCGACTAAATACTTTATTGATTTGTGCAAACATATAAGAAGTTTAAAACAGATTGTATCGAGAAATTTTCAAGGTGTTTATGTTGTCGGTAATTCTCGACTCTCAAATGTGGAGATATTTACAGAGGTGATTTTGAGTAAACTTTTTCAACGCGAGGGTTTTGTAGTTGAGAAAATAATTTCCTTCAGAAAAAGGGGCGGTAAAAAACGTTTGTATGAAACAGCAGTATGCATTAGAAGTTAGAGAAAATATTATCGATCTCTTTTTTAAAAGACTTTGAATTTATCTGAAGGAAATTATAAAGATCGAAACCAGTAATAGTGTGAACCAAATTAAAACTGTCTATTCCTTCATACAGTTCCCAACTCTTTGATAATCTACTTACAGGACTTTTCAAGGATGTGTTGCAGAAAATTAACATCACAGGTAGAATTTGATATGACTTCAAAGCTAGGGA
>NZ_KE384588.1:186116-190503 GCF_000426905.1 Dolichospermum circinale AWQC131C | reverse complement strand
GGGGGTGGGGTTCTTGTACCTCATAACATCGGGAAGTGCTGTAAGTCTTTAACTGTAACTTCAAGATCATTAAAGCCAAAAAATGTAGCATCCGGGTTTTGATTTTAATTAATTCAAAATAAAATATTTGTCTGAATGCTACAATTGGGAGTATAAACAAGCTGATTATCTTCAAGCGGGAACTACAAAATTTTCACTCCCAGCTAAATCAAAAGCCGCGTGAATAACTTGTAAAGCTTTCACACCTTCATCAATACCTACAACACAACTAATTTTAATTTCTGAGGTAGCAATCATTTGAATGTTGATTTGATTTTGTGCTAAAGCTGTAAACATTTTCGCTGCAATTCCTGGTTGTCCTACCATACCAGAACCAACTATACTAATTTTAGCGATCGCACTATCTAATATTACCTCACCCCAATCATATTCCGCTGCGACTTGTGTAAGTTTTTCTTGAGCGATTTCTGCATCTATTTTAGCCACAGTAAACGCGATATCCCGACGGGGAACACCGTCTACCACCCGACAACGTTGGGATTGAATAATCATATCCACACTGATGTTATATTCTGCCAAAAATCCGAACAATTTAGCGGCCATACCCGGACGGTCTGGTAATTGACGAATAGCAATCCGGGCTTGATTCCTATCTAAAGCGACACCACGCACAGCGGGGGCTTGAGGACTCGGATAGGCCAGGGAAGTACAGGAAGAATTGATCTCAAATGTATCACACAAAGCAACTATAGCGCGATCGCAATCTATAGCATCAACTACACAACTCACCTTGACCTCACTGGTAGAAATCATCTGAATATTCACACCAGCGGCCGCCAAAGTTTTAAACATTTGCGCTGCTACCCCTGGTCTACCAATCATCCCCGCGCCGACAATACTAATTTTTGCAGTATCTTTTTCTACTAAAACCTCCGCCTCATCGGAAGTAGGATTGTTTCTTAATGCCGGAGCTATAGCCGATGATACGGCTTCTGCTCGTTTTAATATTGATGTATTTACTGTAAAAGCAATGTCGTTACTATTACCTTCATGAATTGATTGAATAATCAAATCCACATCCACATTTTGCTGGGAAATTTCGCCAAATAACCGGGCTGCTACCCCAGGTTTGTCAGGAACGCGCAATAAAGCCACTTTAGCCTGTTGCATATCAAATTCTATAGCGTCTACAGGGCGAGCTAATTCTAAGTTAATTAACGCCCGATTTCGTCTTGGCGGGGTTGTTACCCACGTTCCCGGTTGATCTGTCCAACTTGAACGTACCACCAAGGGAACGCCATAATTACGAGCAATTTCCACAGCCCTGGGATGTAATACTTTCGCCCCTAAACTTGCCAATTCCAGCATTTCATCACTGCTGATTTCTGTCAATAATTGAGCTTGGGGGACAATGCGAGGATCTGTAGTTAAAATACCTGGTACATCTGTATAAATTTCACAAAAATCTGCGCCAATGGCTGCGGCTAAAGCGACTGCGGAAGTATCAGAACCACCACGCCCCAAAGTAGTAATTTCTAATTCTTCTGTGTTGCTAATTCCTTGAAATCCTGCAACTACAACAACTTTACCGTCATTAATCTGCCGCATTAAGCGTTCTGTTTCAATATGTAAAATGCGAGCGCGGGAATGTTCAGCTTCAGTAACAATGCCTACCTGAGCGCCAGTCATGGAAATTGCTGGTTGTCCAATTTCCTGTAATGCCATACTCAATAAAGCAATAGTAACTTGTTCTCCTGTAGAAAGTAGCATATCCATTTCCCGACGATTAGGGGTTTTAGAGATATCATGAGCTAGTTTAACTAATCCATCGGTAGTTTTCCCCATGGCTGAAACCACTACTACTACAGAATTTCCAGCTTTGACAGTTTTTTCAACTCTAGTCGCAACTGCTTGAATACGTTCGACTGAACCAACAGATGTACCACCGTATTTTTGAACTATGAGCGCCATAATCAGTATTTGATGTATTTATCCTAAGTTTTATTGGTGAACAAGGCAGAGAAACATTAGAAAAAATAATTGTACCGTACAAAAGTCAATTGACAATGGATGATGAACAATTGACAATGGATGATGAACAATTAACAATAGATGATGAACGATTAACAATGGATAATTAAGAATTATTAATTATAATAATCTCTTTAAGTCATGTTTGACATCAATTAATAATGAAATTTTTACTATCACAGAAGTTAACTATTGATTATTTCTGATTGACTACAATTTCACATACTCCTCAGCCATCAGTAACATTATTGACAATAGCCAAAGTAACCATTGCTAGGGAGTAAATACCTAAAAAATCAAGATGGGATCAAGATATGTTGACTGGAAGTAAAGTATACAGCACTGCTGCTGCTAAAATTGATGTGAGGATAAAAAATTATGTGCAATGGGTAATGGGTAATGGGTAATTGGTAATTGGTAATTGGTAATTGGTAATTGGTAATTGGTAATTGGTAATCGGTAATGAGTAATAACTCTACCTCCTTTCCTTTCCTGTTACCTGTCCCCGTGGCGTAGCACCTGTAACCTATTCCCTGTTCCCTATTCCCTGTTACCTATTCCCTATTCCCTATTCCCTGTTCCCTGTTCTCTATTCCCTGTTACCTATTCCCTATTCCCTGTTCCCTGTTCCCTGTTCCCTGTTCCCTGTTCCCTGTTACCTATTCCCTATTCCCTCTTGCTTTATGATTAACAATTCAGATTTTCGCGTTGAAAGAGACTCAATGGGCGATCGCCAAATTGCCAATAACGTTTATTATGGTATTCAAACCCAAAGAGCGATCGAAAATTTCCCCATTAGCGGTATTAAACCTTTACCAACTTATATAGATGCTTGCGTATATATTAAAAAAGCTACAGCTATTGTCAACTCAGAATTAAATTGTATTCCCGCAAACATCAGCAAAGCGATCATACAAACCACTGATGAAATTTTAGCAGGGAAATTACGAGATCAGTTTGTGGTTGATGTTTATCAAGCCGGTGCGGGAACTTCACACCACATGAATATTAATGAAGTTATCGCAAATCGGTCTTTAGAAATTCTGGGTGATCAAAAAGGTAATTATAAACTAGTTAGCCCCAATGATCATGTCAACTATGGACAGTCCACTAATGATGTTATTCCTACTGCGATTCGTATTGGTGGTTTATTGGCGCTTTCTCGCAGATTACAGCCAGCTTTAGAACAGGCAGTTTTGGCATTAGAAGCAAAAGCGGAAGAATTTGAAAATATCATCAAATCTGGGAGAACCCACCTGCAAGACGCTGTACCAGTGCGGTTAGGTGATAATTTCCGGGCTTGGGCTTATATCCTGTCAGAACACCAAAACCGGCTTTATATTGCTGCTTCTGACTTAATGGTATTGGGTTTAGGAGGAAGTGCTGCGGGAACAGGAATGAATACCCACCCGGAATATCGTCAAAAAGTTGTAGATGTC
Source organism: Dolichospermum circinale AWQC131C (assembly GCF_000426905.1). NCBI lineage: Bacteria > Bacillati > Cyanobacteriota > Cyanophyceae > Nostocales > Aphanizomenonaceae > Dolichospermum > Dolichospermum circinale. Next base: position 187,033 of record NZ_KE384588.1, on the reverse strand, counting down.
TTGAGTCAATTATTAGAATTTCCCCTACAACCAGCGCCACATTTAATGGCTGCAATGCAAAGTATGGGGGCTTTTGTCAATGTTTCTGGGGCTTTACGGAATTTAGCCCAGGATTTAGTTAAAATATCCCACGATTTGCGGTTAATGGATTCAGGACCCAAAACCGGATTTAAAGAAATCCAACTTCCTCCAGTACAACCCGGTTCTTCGATTATGCCGGGAAAATATAATCCAGTTATGGCAGAAATGACATCAATGGTATGTTTTCAGGTCATGGGATATGATAATGCGATCGCTTTTGCTGCTCAAGCGGGACAATTAGAATTAAATGTGATGATGCCTTTGATTGCCTATAATTTAATTCACAGTATTGAGATTTTAGGTAATACAATTTCTGCTTTAACTACCAACTGTATTCAAGGAATTACTGCTAACAAAGAAAGATGTTTAGTCTATGCTGAAGGTAGTTTAGCGTTGGTCACGTCTTTAAATCCCCATATTGGTTATTTGAATGCTGCGGCTGTAGCCAAAGAATCTTTAGAAACTGGTAAATCTCTACGACAAATAGTTTTAGAAAAAGGTTTAATGACTGAGGAACAATTAGCCACTGTATTAGATTTAGAAAAAATGAGTGAGATTGTTCCATTATAAACAGATAGGGATTTAGTAAGCTGTTACGCAGCTAAATTGTACAATCTTAATATAGCTAAATCTTGTGGTGCGGGCATCCTGCCCGCTATAATTATACAAATACAAATTAAATGCAGTACAGCTTATTGCTAAACTTTGGTACTAATTTTATTTATCTTTTTGATCTGCATTTATTTTCTATGCAAATAAATCGTCTAATTTTCAGATTTATAAGTAGGTGACTGGAAAAAACCGACATAATTAACGAAAAGTAAAGTTGCCCAAAA
>NZ_KE384588.1:178349-186106 GCF_000426905.1 Dolichospermum circinale AWQC131C | reverse complement strand
CTGTTCCCTGTTCCCTGTTCCCTTGTCATAACGACAATTTTTAACGCCAACCTACTTATATATATCATTTACAATCATCATTTGTTGTGTCTTTTTACCAGTTATGAATTACGAATTATCGCGCATGAAGGGGATTCAATCACCAATTATTCCCGTTATTGGAGAATTAATTAAAAACTCTCCCGGAACAATTTCTCTGGGTCAAGGTGTGGTTCACTATCAACCTCCAGAAACGGTTATGGAACTATTACCAAAGTTCCTTGCTGACCCGAAAAATCATCTTTATCAGGCTGTGGTTGGTATTCCTGAATTATTAACAGCGTTAGCAGCAAAATTATCAATATTTAATGGTATTGATATTAATGAAAAAAATGCTATTGTGGTGACTGCCGGTAGTAATATGGGTTTTATAAATGCTATTTTAGCAATTACTTCTCCTGGTGATGAAATTATTTTAAATACTCCTTACTATTTTAATCATGAAATGGCGATTAAAATGGCAGGTTGTCATCCGATATTAGTCCCAACTGATACAGATTATCGCCTAATTCCCCCAGCTATAGCGGCTGCAATTACAGATAAAACCCGTGCTGTGGTGACGGTTTCTCCTAATAATCCAACGGGTGTAGTTTATTCAGAAACGGCTTTACGTCAAGTTAATCAAATTTGTCGAGAAAAGGGAATTTATCATATTAGTGATGAGGCTTATGAATATTTTACATACAATGGTGCAAAACATTTTTCTCCTGGGGCATTTTTAAACAGTAATCGCCATACAATTTCTCTTTTTAGTTTATCAAAAGCCTATGGTTTTGCTAGTTGGAGAATTGGTTATATGGTTATTCCCCAACATTTATTAACCGCTGTAAAAAAGGTTCAAGATACTATTTTAATTTGTCCACCGGTGGTTTCTCAATATGCAGCTTTAGGCGCGTTACAAGCTAAAGATAATTATTTAAAAGATAATATTAATGCTATTGCCCAAGTGAGAGAAATAGTAATTAGTGAACTCCATAACTTAACAGATTTATGTACGATTACACCAGCCAATGGCGCATTCTACTTTTTCTTAAAAGTACATACCAAAATGAATGATTTGGAATTGGTGAAAAAACTGATTCAAGAATATAAAATAGCGGTGATTCCCGGAACTACTTTTGGTATAGAACAGGGTTGTTATTTGCGGGTTGCTTATGGTGCATTACCAGCAGATACAGCAAAATCAGGTATAGAAAGATTAGTCAAAGGACTGCAAACTGTTGTATCATCATAACCGCAGCCAGAAAATTCATACTCCCTAATATTATTTTCTCCCATGAGTCAAATAGTTTGGATAGCAAGACACGCTAACCGTCTTGATTTCGTAAATCCAGATTGGTTTTTAACCGCCGAAAGACGGTATGATCCGCCTTTATCCGATGATGGTATGATACAAGCACAGCAATTAGCAAAACGACTGAAAGGGAAAAAAATCGCTCACATTTTCGCTTCTCCATTTTTGCGAACCATACAAACTGCTCATGCGATCGCTGAAGTTTTGGATTTGGCGATTAAACTAGAAATAGGTTTGAGTGAATGGCTAAATCCAGCATGGATGACCGAAGAACCGGAAAAACTCTCAACTCCAACCTTAGTCAAATTATTTCCCAGAATTGACCCCAGTTATACATCACGCATAGCTGCACAATACCCCGAAACCCATGAAAAGGTGCGAGAACGTTCAGCCCAAACTGCCAGATGTCTATCTACTGAATTTTTTCCCCATGATATTCTATTAGTAGCCCATGGTGCTTCTGTATTGGGGGCAGCAATGGGTTTAGTGGGAGATGTGGCTAAAACTGAAGTTAAGGCCTCTCTCTGTTCCTTGGTAAAGGTGGTGCGTCAAGATTCCCAATGGTTGCTAGAACTAAAGGGGGATACTTCCCATTTAACTAAAACTGAGGAATTGGTGCGATTTGTGTGAATATTTTGATCATAAGGGGATTTTTCTCAAATCCCAAGGGACAATTAAGCACAGGTAATTTATTAGCTGATAATTTTTATGAGTTTGCTACTGGCAGGAGACATCGGTGGAACAAAAACTATTTTGCGTCTGGTACAATCTTCAGATGCGGTAGGGCTAAAAACTCTGTATGAGGAAAGTTTTCCCAGTGGGGATTTTCCTGATTTAGTCCCCATGGTCCAAAGGTTTTTGACTACAGCTAATTCTAGCACACCAGACAAAGCCTGTTTTGCCATCGCTGGACCTGTGGTAGGAAATACTGCTAAGTTGACTAATTTATCATGGTTTCTGGATACGGAACGTTTAAGCAAAGAATTGGGTATTGAAAGAATTTCTCTAATTAATGACTTTGCGGCCGTTGGTTATGGTATTTTTGGTTTAAATAAACAGGATTTACTAACTTTACAGGTTGGTAAATATCAATCAACAGCACCAATGGCTATAATCGGTGCAGGAACGGGGTTAGGACAGGGATTTTTGATTAAACAGGGACAGGATTATCAAGTCTTTCCTTCGGAGGGTGGACACGCAGATTTTGCCCCCCGCAATGAGTTAGAATTTGAATTGTTGAAATATATTTTGACTAAATATGATATTCAACGAGTATCCGTGGAAAGGGTTGTTTCTGGTTTGGGAATTACTTCTATTTATCAATTTTTACGAGATAGAAAAATAGCTACTGAGTCTCCAACAATTGGGAACGCAGTCAGAATTTGGGAACAAGAAGCAGGAAAGTCAGAAAAAACTGTTGACCCTGGTGCGTTAATTGGGAATGCTGCTTTAGAAAAAAGCGATCGCCTTTCGGAACAAACTATGCAATTATTTATAGAGGCCTACGGTGCAGAAGCGGGAAATCTAGCCCTGAAACTACTACCTTATGGAGGATTATACATTGCTGGTGGTATCGCCCCTAAAATCCTACCTTTAATACAGGATGGCAGTTTCTTGAACAATTTCACCCACAAAGGAAGAATGGGGTCTATTTTGAGTGAAATACCCGTATTTATAATACTCAACCAACAAGTCGGGTTAATTGGTGCTGCTTTGTCTGCATCTAGGTTATAAATAGCAATAACAGTAAAATCTGCATCTACAACTTCTATGATGATGTAATATCAGTGAAATATTCAGGAGTAGCAAAAAATGATCATCACTGAAATACCAACGCAATTACTAACTAACAATTGGATAACAGCAACTTGGGATGAATATATTCAAGTAATTGAAAATTTTGCTGATAAAAAAGCCAAAAGTTATTATCATCATGGGAAAATGAGGATAGAAATATCACCAATTGGAAATGATCATGCTTGTTACCATAGTATAATTATTTTTGCTGTTAACCTATTTGCAACAATTAAGGGAATTAAATTTAATAGCAAAGATAATTGTACATACAGAAAAATAGGATTTCAAGAAGTACAACCAGATGTTTCTTATTATATTGCTGAAAAAGCAAATGCTATTCCCTATGGAACTGCTATTATCAACTTAGATGTTTATCCTGTACCAGATTTAGTCATTGAAGTTGCTAATAGTTCCTTAGCTGATGATCAAGGGGAAAAACGTCTCATGTATGAAAATATGGGTATACCCGAATATTGGGTACTTGATGTCCAAAATCTCCAGATTATCCCTTTTATCATCGAAAATGGCGAAAGTAGAAGAATTAATGAATCTCAAGTATTACCAGGATTACAGATTTCTTTACTTAATGAAGCATTAAGAAAAACTCGACAAATGGATCATAGTCAAGTTTGTGCTTGGTTATTAAGTCAATTTCAGCAATAATTATATAATTTCATCCTATTTTTAAATAGCGTACTCATAATTTTGGGAATTATGGCAGGACATAGTAAATGGGCTAATATTAAACGTCAAAAAGCGGTGGTAGACGCAAAAAGGGGACATATCTTTACCCAGCTATCCCGCGCGATAATTGTCGCAGCTAGAAATGGTATACCAGACCCAGCGGGGAATTTTCAACTACGGACCGCCATTGATAAAGCCAAGGCGGCTGGTATTCCTAATGATAACATTGATAGAGCGATCGCTAAAGGAGCAGGTACTTTTGGCGGTGATTCCTACGGAGATCCTCGCTATCACGACCGTTTAGAAGAAATTCGTTATGAAGGTTATGGTCCGGGTGGTGTCGCAATTTTGATTGAAGCCCTCACAGATAACCGCAACCGTACTGCGGCTGATTTACGGGTGTCCTTTAGTAAAAATGGCGGAAATTTGGGAGAAACCGGTTGTGTCAGTTGGATGTTTTCCCAAAAGGGTGTTTGTGTGCTTGAGAATGTAATTAATGAAGAACAGCTTTTAGAAGCTTCCTTAGAGGGAAATGCTGAGTCTTATGAAATGATTGCAGACCATACATCTGAGGTATTTACTGAAGTAACAAATTTAGAGAAACTCAGTCAAGTCTTGAAAGCAAAAGGGTTTAAAGTAGTTGATGTAGAAATACGCCAGATTCCTGGTAATAAAGTTGAGGTAACAAATATTGAACAAGCGCGATCGCTTTTTAAATTAATTGATACCTTAGAAGGGTTAGATGACGTGCAAAGTGTTACCAGCAATTTAGAAATTGCTGATAATTTGATGGTTTTAAGTATGACCTAGTATTTTGTACCGTATTTTGTGCCGTTGCCTTGATTATCAATCGTAATCGCGTCACAATAATAATTAAAACTATTGTAATTTATCTTCACAATGTCTTCCACCCTTCTGACTCCTACCCTTTCCTCTCCCCACTCCCCCACAGAAAACCATTGGGGATATGATTATGATTTAGTCATAGTCGGTGGTGGAATTGTCGGTTTGACCCTGGCCGCAGCGTTAAAAAACTCTGATTTAAGTATCTTACTCATTGAAGCAAAACCTACATCAGCAGCAGTGGCTAAAGGTCAGGCTTATGCAGTACATTTATTATCAGCGCGAATTTTTCAAGGAATAGGAATTTGGGAAAAAATGCTCCCAAAAATTGAAAAATATCATCAAGTTTGTTTGTCTGACGCTGATTATTCTAATATCGTCAAATTCCAAACTTCTGACTTAGGAAAAGATGCGAAAACGCCAGAATTAGGTTATGTTGCTGAACATGATGCTATCTTAACACCTTTACAAGAATTTGTACATAATTGTCCCAATGTTACTTACATTTGTCCTGGGGAAGTAATCAAAACAGAAAATCAATTAGATATCGTCAATATTACCATCAAAATTAACGATCAAACCCAAATAATTCGCAGCAAATTATTAGTAGCAGCCGATGGTTCTAAATCTGCAATTCGTCAAGCAGCAGGAATAAAAACTAAAGGTTGGAAATATTGGCAATCATGTATAGTGGCTTTTATTAAACCAGAAAAACCCCACAATAATACAGCTTATGAGAAATTTTGGTCTAGTGGACCATTTGCCATTTTACCATTACCAGAAAACCGTTGTCGCATTGTTTGGACAGCGCCCCATGCAGAAGCAAAAGCCTTATGCGCTTTGAATGATCAGGAATTTTTAGCGGAACTGACTAAACGCTATGGTGAGCAAATGGGTAAATTAGAATTATTAGGGGACAGATTTATTTTTCAAGTACAATTAATGCAGAGCGATCGCTATGTTCTCCCTAGATTAGCATTAATTGGCGATGCCGCCCATAATTGTCATCCTGTGGGAGGACAAGGTTTAAATTTAGGTATTCGTGACGCAGCAGCATTAGCCGAAATCATCCAAACAGCACAGCAAAATCGTCAAGATATTGGTAATATTTCCATTCTCAAAAAATATGAACGCTGGAGAAAAAAAGAAAACCTCGCAATATTGGGTTTCACTGATTTATTAGATCGAGTTTTTTCTAATAACTTTTTACCAGTGGTAATAGTTCGTCGTCTCGGTTTATGGATGATGCAAAAAGTCCCGATGATCAGAATATTTGCTCTGAAATTGATGATAGGATTAAAAGGAAAAACACCAGAATTAGCTAAACGCTGAAATTACCAACACCAAAAGTAGGGTGCGTCAGATTCGATAACTCAGCCAGCCATAAATCGCCTTTTGATCTCTGACGCACCTGAAAAATTTACCTCTTTTGATAATTTGTTAATAACATCAACTTAATAACTAAGGAAAGTGAGAGATATCATGACTCAAACTTTAGAAAATTCTCTCAATTTAGTAGAAGAAGAACAATATTTCTACCGTCCTGGAATAACCTGGGAAAGTTTTCAAGCAATTCAAAAAGCCTTTGCAAATGTACCAGGAGTGCGTTTATTTTATTGTGAAGGAGTTTTAGAAATCGTGACTATCAGTAAACCCCATGAAGCAATTAGTAGTTTAATGGCTGCATTACTAACCAAACACTTTGAAATAGAAGAGATTGAATTTTTTCCCAGTGGTAGCTATTCGCAAATTATTCCTGGTATAGTTGAGTATCAAGCTGATTTATCCTATTGTTTTCAAACTGATAAATCTAGACCAGATTTATGTATTGAAATTGTGATTACTAGTGGTAGTCCTATTAAATTACAAAAATATAAATTAATGCAAGTTCCCGAAGTTTGGTTTTGGGAAGATGGAACTTTAGAAATTTACTGTTTGCGAGAACAAGAATATGAGAAAGTTAATAATAGTGAATTGTTACCCAAATTAGATTTATCCCTATTAAATCGTTGTCTTTTATTATCTTCTCCCTTAGAAGCAGTTAAACAATTTCGTCAGGTATTAACCTTGTAGGGTGCGTTAGCGACAGCGTAACGCACCACAAATCCTGGTTTATCCTCGTTTCAAAGATTGGTATTTTAATAAAAAACAGAGATTAAATTAACTCTAAACTTACCCTATTTTCTGCATAATTAGCAATTAAAACGAATAACTTCAACCATCGAGAACCCAGTAAAATCTCCTGTATTTCATCTCCAGCAAATACAGGAATTTCAAACTCTTGACCATCTATAATTACCCTACCATGATAAACATCAAATTTGGTTTCTCCTTGAGCAGTTCTTAATTTATCTTGACCTGAAAAAGTCCAATCAAGACTTTGTATATCTTGTTTATTCATAGCTAAAAATTCAGTAAATCCTGTATCTAACATTGTTTCTACAGGAAAACTGAAATCATCCCCACCAATTAAGTCAATTTCCAAATAAATTTGTCCATTTTCTCCAAATCTTCCCTCAATCATATTCTGCCACTAACTCCCGTTTCATTAATGCCAAAAATATGATTAATTACATGAGGATACTTGTCTCTAGCCATTTTACTAGCTACTTCCTTATCCTGATCAATAAAATAATCACCACTATCAGGTTCAATCGCAATGTACCAACCATAATATTTATCTAATATTTCTGGTTTTAAACGTTCAAAAATTGCCCAACAACGCTCATAAAATGCCTCTCTTCTAGCCCTATCTTGGGCTTTTTGTTCATCAGTCCATTGAATTTCAGGAAATACCCTCCCACGTCTAACAACTCTTTGGGGTGTAGATTGTGTCATGATTAATCACCTGATTAAAGTTTATTATTCATTTTAGCATATTATTGATTTAGTATTAATTTGTAGGGTGCGTTAGCGACAGCGTAACGCACCACAAATCCTCGTTTATCCTCGTTCCCAGGTAGAACCTGGGAATCGCATCAAGAAGGCTCTGACTTCTGAAAAACCCTGAAACTCTATTAATCTAGTAAAGATTGTATTGGGTTTCCGCTCTATATTTGGAAAATTGACAAAGGTATTGACTTATTTAACCCATTTTTAT
>NZ_KE384588.1:175231-178307 GCF_000426905.1 Dolichospermum circinale AWQC131C | reverse complement strand
AAATAAGATATAATATTATATAATATAATATATATATGTTATGGTGATAATTATGTCTAACCTATCCTTAGAACGCAATCAACTTAAACAAACCCTGAAAGAATTAATAATAGAACTGTTTTCAGAAAACAAAGAAGAATTTTCAGCTTTATTTACGGAAATAATTGAAGATATTGCCTTATCAAAAGCTATTGAAGAAGGAGAAAAAACAGAATTAACAGATAGAGAAACAATTTTGGCAATTTTAAACCAAAAACAATGAAAACCGAATTTAGGAAAAGTTTTGATTATTGATTTAAAACAAAAGTAACATCTGTTAAAACAGGATATATTGAATATTGGACTCCCAAACAAATTGACGCACCCAAGCAAATTGAAAGAGTATTAAAAGCCATGAATAATTAAAAAATACTTTTCAAACAATTAGTAGTATAATAATCCAAGATACTAAGGAGTTAATTATATGCAAATAAAACTTAAATCAAAAGTTGATGCACAAGGTAAATTATTGTTACAACTTCCCCAACAATTAGCCAATCAAGAATTAATAATTATTATTACTGATGCTTTTGAAGAGAAAATACCAACACCACAAGAATTAGGATATCCTGCGGATTTTTTTGATAAAACTGCTGGAAAGTGGGAAGGTGAGGTTTTAGTTAGAGAAAATTTAGTTGATTGCAATTTGTATTAATTTGTATTAATTTGTAGTATTAACCTTGTAGGGTGCGTTAGCGACAGCGTAACGCACCATATTAGTAATAACTTAAACTTCTATCTTCTCCTTACCTACATTCAAATTAACCACATCCTGCAACCGAGAAATTACAAAAGACTTCTCCAAATAAGACAACAAACCACCAGCCTTTGGACCTTTTTCTTTATTTAAAAAAGATAGATATAAAGCCTTAAAAGCCATTGGTTGTTGAACCCCTAACTCCTTAGTAGTCGAGAAAATTATAGTTTGTAATTCCTCAGCTTCCCAGTTACCAATATCCTGCAAATTCTCCATCAATTTTTGCAAATAAGCAACTTGTTCTGAATTTAAATCATGAGCTTTTTCAGGAACTTGTTCCAAATAGAGAACTAACTTGTCTTCCTCGTCAGCATAATCTTGTAACCACTTTTTAGCCGCAGAAATTCTTTGATCAATAATTTGTTGATCATACTCATTTAAAGGCTGTAAACTGCGTTGGACAACTTCTTCCTGAATATTTAAACGGGGAACTTGCAACAGAGAAATTAATGTACTAAAATCAAAAGGTTGGAAAGTTTTAATTTCATCCCCTAATTGGGCGTAAAATAAAGACATTAATTCCTCCGTTAATTCAGGAGCATGAGAATACTTATTAATTAAAGTATCGTAATCTCTAAATAACCGGGTAGTAGTTTCATAATTTGGTGCAAAATTAATTACTGTTTTCGGTTGAGTTCTTAACATCAAAAATCGCAATAATTCAGCAGGTAATAAATCAGCAATTTCCCTAGCACTCGAACCCACACCCTTAGAAGAACTCATTTTTGTCCCATTCACAAGAATAAATTCATAGGGAGAATGGAAAGGAGGTTGTTTTTGTAAAACCTTGCGACTAATAGCATTAGCAACATCACGAGAACCACCTTTTTGAGAATGATCCTTCCCTGCCATTTCAATAGTTACACCCAATATATCCCATTTAGCTACCCATTCAACTTTCCAAGGTAATTTACCATTACCATTAAAAGGAGAAACCCACCCGGAATGTCCACAACCTTTTACATAATCAACACCATCGGGTTTACAGGTGTAAAATACTTCTGAACCGTTATAATCTGTAGTGACAGTAGTAGCGATTTTACCGCAATTTTCACAAACAACTTGAAAAGGATACCAATTATTTGCACGTTCAGCTTTACTTACTTCCTTATAAGCTTCCCGCACTAAATGAGCATTTTTCAGGAAAATATCAATATGGGAATTAAGTTTTCCTGAACGATATAAATCCCGTAAAAAATACGTTTCTGGTTTAATTCCTAAATATGCAAAAATTTCAAAAAACTCACCAATAAAGTATTTAGCATAATCTTCCGCACCATCACCAGGAGAAGGAACATTACACAGAGGAAAACCCAAATAAGGCCGAAATTTTTCTTGATCTAAGTATTTAGGAACAGTATCCAGCGCATCATAATCATCTACACCATACAGAAATTTGACGGGCTTCCCTGCGTGTTTCAAAGCACGGTAAATAACGTCGTGAATAACCACACCACGCAAAGACCCAACGTGTACCCTTCCTGAAGGAGTCTTAGAATCATTAACTACTTGTTGACCTACTGCGTCAGCAGCAATTTTATCAGCCCAAAACATTTATCTTTTATTATTTCACAATTGCTCTATTTTAACTGCTGTTATGGCGAATAAAATCATTGTTCAATAAATTTGGTAATTGGTAATGGGTAATGGGTAATTGGTAATGGGTAATTGGTAATTGGTAATGGGTGATAAAATATACTTTAGAATAATCTCTGCTGCTTTCATTCGTAATAGATGAATGTAAAAACATTATAGAGAGATAAATTCTTAATTTATCTGAATTTAATTTTAGATTTTGTCTGAGTTATTCAATTTAAAATCTAAAATGGTCAGGTAATGATTTATAATCAGGGTTTTATGGACTGTATTCATTTGACGGGGATTCGCGGTTATGGCTATGTTGGGTATTTACCGGAAGAAAAGGTATTAGGACAATGGTTTGAGGTGGATTTGAAGTTATGGGTAGATCTGGCGGATGCTGCAAAAACTGATGCTATTAAAGATACAGTAGATTATCGTAGTGTTATTAGTTTAGTCCAAAACTTGCTGAAAACATCTAAATTTGATTTATTGGAAAGGTTGGCAGGTGCGATCGCTGATGCTATTCTTGAAGAAAGTAGTCTGACTACCCAAGTACAAGTTACTCTCATTAAACCTGCTGCACCAATTCCTGATTTTGATGGTAATATTCGCATTGAATTGACTAGAAGCAAATCAAATTTGTGAAGCAAATGTCTATTTTTTGGACTTGCTGAAGGAAAGTATGAATTTTTGTCACTG
>NZ_KE384588.1:164824-175119 GCF_000426905.1 Dolichospermum circinale AWQC131C | reverse complement strand
AATACACAACAGCGCAGAGTGTCACTATTAAATCTTGTGGGGTGGGCATCTTGCCCGCCAGACTTATACAAATTAATACACAACAGCTTATCCTCATATCCTTGGCTTATTTTTGCAAACCCTACCTACAAGGAAATGATAGAGAAACTTGTAGGAGAGGGGTTTTGCAATTTCTTAGGGATGTTTTTGTTTTATATCTTTTGACAAAAATAAACTCCCTCTTCTTGATTTGCACCTTCCCAATAATCTAGGATGATAATATCATATTGTTTGAGAATGTTTTGCAGTTTAGCAGTTGTATAACGATAGGAGAAAAATAATTGAATTTGATCACCATTTTTCCAGTGCATGATTTGATCATCTAATTTCAAATCTATATTAGTTTCTACTTCAAACTGAGCATTAATTCTTGTTAATTCTTGATGGTTTGGATCATCTTTTAGGGAGAATTTAATAGTCCCATGGTCTGGATTTATCCCCGCGTCAACTAACACTGTCATTAACCAATCTTTGGTTAATTCATTATCATACTGTGGCAAAATCTTGTTAATTCCTGTTAGATAATCGTCTCCCGGTGCTAAGTTTGCACTCATGAGTAAAATATCTCCTGGTTGTAGAAAATTACTTAAAATAGGCAAAATTTCATCAGGAGTAAAATTAGGAATCATGCCAAAAAATGTGATGATCTTTCTGTGTCCTTTTCCTTGATCATGAAGATGGAGTATTAAATCATCAGCACAAGGTAAATCACAAACAATTGGCTGTATAGAGACTTGAGGATAAGATTCCCTAATTTTTTGACCAGAAATTAAAGCCAGGGATAAACTAACATCAATAGGATAATAAATTATTTCCCTTTCTGTATTCAAGAGATAAGATACTAAAAGATGATCTTTTGCACCACCGCCACAACCTAATCCAATTACTTGTATATTGGTATTAATGTCCAGAAATTCCGCAGTTTTTTGAAAACATACTGCATAGGCATTAATACAATCATCATTAGTTCTAGCTGGAGAATAATATTCATGAATTTTTAACCATTTCTGACTTTGTTTAACAGTGTCATAGTGAAATTTATGATTTATTTTACTTACAGAAAAGCAATCTAAATAATCTTGATAAATCTTGTTGGGAAATTGACTAGGATGGACATATACTTTTTCAAAGCCGTTGGACATTGTAGACATAATAGTAAATTCCTTGGTGCTGATGAACCTGGTTAGTTAAATTAGTAGTTATTAGTTATATGATACTCTAAATTCAGCTTTTTAGATCAAGCAATTTTGTGAAAATATCTGATATTATCTGATAATATATTAATAATTTCCTGACACCTACAAATTTATGATTGATAAATCTGACCTGAAAACAACGATAAAATCTTCATTAAGTGCGATCGCTCTTGGTAGTAATATGGGGGAATCTTTAGCTATTTTAGAAGGTGCAATTAACAGCCTGGAAAAAACTCCGGGTATTACCATAAAAGCCAAATCTAGTTGGTACAGAACCGCTCCTGTAGGCGGACCATCACAACCAGATTATTTAAACGGTGCGGCTATTTTAGAAGTGCAACTCAGTCCCCAGAAATTGCTAGAAACTCTGCTCAATATTGAACAAGAATTTGGTCGAGTTCGTCAAGAACATTGGGGACCTAGAACCCTAGATTTAGATGTACTACTATTTGATGACTTGATTTTAGAAACACCAGATTTACAAATTCCCCATCCTCGAATGACCCAGAGAGCCTTTGTTTTAGTTCCATTAGCGGAAATTGCACCAGATTGGATAGAACCAGTTTCTAGAGAACCTATTTCACAACTCCTGCAAAAATTAGACCGTTCTGATGTGAGTTTATCTATCAATTTATAAGCTTTTCTTGTAACCTCTAAGTCCTAAATCTTCTTCTACACTGCGTGCTGCAATTGCACCATGAGCAACCGCAGTTGCGACACAGGGATCTCTAGGATTTGTCACATCTCCAGCCGCGTAAATATTGGGGATTGATGTTCTGAGAAATTGATCAGTGGCAATATATCCTTTTTCGGTCAGTTTCACAGAACCCACTCCTCCTTGCTCAAAAAGTCGCACTAACTCCTCAACATTCGGTGTAAAACCCAAACGAAAACAGAGATAGTCAAAAAGTAACGCTTTTTCTTGGTTGTTTTCATCTTGGAAAAGCATATAAATCTTCTCTTCGCGCATCTCAAATCTCTGAATTTTTGCGGGTTGATGTACAGTGACTCGACCGGCTCCAAGTTCAAACATGGCTCTTTTGTTCACCTCAAATGCTCGGATTTCAGAGCGAATAAACAGGTGAATATGTTGGGATGTGTTACCTAAAATTCTGGCTGTTACTAATCCATTATCACCACCTCCGACTACAGCAACTACCCCTCCTGATACCTTAGATCCCAATAAGGGAGTGGCACCAGGGTTAAAGCAAACACGCTGGGAAGAAAGGAGATATTTACTTCCGGGAACTGATTCTATAGCTTCAAATCCTGTAACTCGCTGACCTGTGGCAATAACCATATATCGTGCTGTAATTTCAGTTTTGTCAGTAACAATTCTGAAATCATCTCCTACCTTGGTGATCTCCTTTATTGAAGAATCCAAAACTGTAGAAAGCATTTCTGCTTCAACATGACGGTGAAATTGATCTGCAAGTTCATATCCAGTTTTTCCCGGTATTCCCAAGTACCAGACATTTTGAAAATGGCTTAACGTTTGTAGTCCTCCTAATTTTTCATTCTTTTCAATGAGAATGGGAACAAAACCGAGATGTTTTAACCAGAGAGCGCAAGACATACCAGATGGACCACCACCAACCACAGCAACAATTTTATTCATGTTAATTTAAAAGCCCAAAAAATTAACTTTTCCCTTGGAGTAAATACATTGACTGGTACAAGTTTCATCAATTCTCACTGCGACAAGTCCGGGAATTTGGGGTTCAAGCTGTTCATAAATCCATTTAGCGATCGCTTCACTGGTAGGATTAGCTAAACCAGTGGATTCATTTAAATGGTAATGATCCAGATAATTTTCCAAGAGGGGTTTTATGTATTTTGATATATCACCATAATCCATAATCATCCCCTGTTTAACACCTGAATTTATCAGTTTATCCCCTGTAACATAGACAACACCGCGCCAAGAATGACCATGTAATCTAGCACATTTACCATCATGATTCGGTAATTGGTGAGCAGCTTCAAACCTGAATTCCTTACCAATTATCCAAGTTTCTAAAAAAGATTCAGATTCCGGCTTTGAAGTCATTATTATATCCCAATTATATCCCAAATTCCCCAATACTTGGATACTTAAAATGAATGCAGTGTATCTAACACTGCTTTAACTTTAGGAACTTCATGAGTTCTGAATAAATCTGTTTTTCCTAATGCTGCTAAAACCGCAAAAAATGATTCTGCACTTCTTACTTCTTCTCCAAAATATTCAAAAGCGTGAGGGAGAGCATGACAGATAGGAAAACCTAATTTTCTCAGTCTAAAAGTAGTCAAAAAAGTTTTCATTTGATAACTAATTCGCAAAGAACTATCCTGGAGATTTTTATAATAAAACCCCAAACCAGCATCAACAAAGATTTTTCTCACCCCATATTTAGCTGCGATTTCTATTTCATTAGCAAAATATTCATACATTAATTTTGTTGGATCATCACCAAAATCAAAATCACCAACTTCTCTGACATTCTTACCTTGAACATAACAGATAATCACCCCAGCGTCAAATTCAGATACAGCTTGATAAATTTTCTCACTATCAAAAGCACCCGTTAGATTAATCACATTAGCGCCAGCTTGTAAACATTCCCTAGCAACTTGAGGATAATAAGTTTCAATGGAAGTTAAAACCCCCTGTTGACTCAGAGATTTTAGTACGGGTAAAATTTGGGAATTTTGTCGAATATCCTCAACTCTTTCTGCTTTTTCTAAAGTAGATTCAGCACCAATATCTATAATATCAGCACCTTGAGCCTTTAATACTAATCCCCTGCGAATAGCTTGTTCTGAACTTAAACATACGCTTTCTCTGTACCAAGAATCATTAGAAAGATTAATCACTCCTAAAATTGCTGATTCGGAATTAAAATTAAATTTTTTCTCACCAATTGTAAATTCTTCTACTTTTACTTGCAGAGCATCATGATATTTTTCATATATTTCGTAAATGTCTTCAATCTTCAACATATTTCCAATCCTTTTTTTGATAGACAATAGTTTTTTATTAGCTGTTCACAAGCATTGAGCAAAAATAACCAAATCATCACCACACCTGATTACAACCTCCATCCACCGGAAACTTCTAATACCTGCCCTGTGATATAATCAGATTCTGGGCTAATAAAAAACCAGGCTGCATGAGCCAGTTCTTGTAAAGTTGCAGGTCGCTTAGTAGGTAGTTCAGGTAAAGATTCCTGCAAATCAAAGGAATTTTCTGCTATTCCTGGAGATACAACATTAACAGTAATTTTATCTGTAATTACTTCCTTTGCTAAAGACCTTGAGTAGATGATAATGCCAGTTTTAGCAATTAAGTAAGGTGTATTAGTATAACGCGCGAGGAGATTTTGGGCACCAGCACAACCAATATTGACGATACGTCCCCCATTAGCAGCTTTCAGGTAAGGTAGTGCAGCTTTAGTGACATAAAATGTAGCATGGAGATTAGAATTAATAATTTCATGCCATTCTTCTACTGACAATTGGCTCGTTGGTCTGTCTAAGTAGTTACCCACATTATTGACAACAACAGATAGACCTCCCAATTCCTCAGCAGCACTTTTGACTAAAAACTCCGCTTGTTCAGGATTTCTTAGATCCGCTTGTAAAGTAACAGTTTTAACGCCGTACTTATCAGCCTCCTGACGGGCTAGATTACAGGCTTCCACACTCTTATGACAATGAAATGCTACATCAAATCCTTTAGCAGCTAAATCGAGAGCAATAGCCTTACCAATTCCCGATGATGATCCAGTCACCAGTGCTTTTTTCAGCATTATTGTTAAACCTAATTCCTATATAAATTACCAATGTTATTTTCTACAAAATCCTCAATTAATACTTGAGTATAACTATTGAGAGGATATTCCTTTGCTTGTGCGGGAGTCACCCAAGCCCATTCCTCAATTTCTTGATTAGGTGTAATCGTATTTCTCAGTGAAAATGCGTAATAGTTGATCATAATAAAATGGGCAGGTCGCACAAATTGTGAGTCTAGCACTGCTTCTTGTAGCAACGCAAAACGCACATTAGTTAAGTCTAACCCGACTTCTTCCTGAAACTCCCTCAGAAGTGCAGATTCTAGAGTTTCACCCCAATCTACTTTTCCCCCTGGTACACCCCAAGCACCTCTCCACTTGGTAGATTTAACAATTAACACCTGTCCGAGAGAATTGATAACCAGCGCTCCTACAGTAGTCAGAGGGAACTGCTTTTGTACAGATGTTGGTTTCATAGTGGTCTGATACTGCATATTTACCTCCGCACCCCACGACGACTGACTTTTGGCGATACTTAATATTAGTATCGTTTAGATTTTATCAGCAAATGCCTGACTAAGTTCAATTATATTTTGATCTGGATCTTGAATAAAAATCGCTGGTCGGCCAGAAGCACTAGCTTGAAACGGATAATTTTTAGCTGTTAATTCGCTTTTAATTATTTCTAAATCCATGACAGCAAAAGCGATATGAGGATTTTGTCCCCATTTTTCTTGTTGCTTATCGGTGGGTACAGTAGGCGCAACAATCAGATGCAGTTGATAGTTACCAATTTGATACCAGATACCAGGATATTTTAAAGGACGTTCTACTTTTTCAAGTCCTAATATATGAGTATAAAAATACTCAGAACGGTCTAAATCAGTTATGAGAATAGCAGTATGAAGACTCTGGATAATTTGCATAATTGTAGATTCAAGTGAGATCAAAGAAGTCAGAATTAAACGCAGATAAACGCAGATAACCGCAGATAAATCTGTACCTCGGTGGATTAGGAAATGGTATAACCAATAAACATCTGATCATCTGATCAAAAAAATTAGACATAATCAGGATTGTCGGCAATCAGCAATACATAAATTACCACAAATTGTCAAATAGTTTTCTCTGAAATCACCAACCCAAGAGAAAATGAACAATAAAAAAGGTCTGGTTGAGAACCAAACCTTGACTTAAATCCAGTGCATAACAACATCCCGAATTAATTTAACCCATTTAATCCATTTCTAGCATCTTCCTATGGTATGTGTACAAATATCCTAAAATCTGATAATAAACCATTTCCATAGCCAAAAATAAAGGACGGAATTAGTCCCGTCCGCAAATGCCAAAATGCCAATTGATGATTGTTAATTTTTAACTTTTATCTGTGACAAATCTAAAAAATTCGCTAATTTATAGACTATTCGCGCACCAACATTACCATCCCATTCCGCATTACCAACTTCAGAAACATCAAAACCAATAATTTCCCTACCAGTATTCACTACTTCTCGGAATAGACAATAAACTTGTTCTAATTCCAGTCCTCCGGGAACGGGAGTACCAGTATGGGGGCAAAGTTTGGGATCTAAACCATCAACATCAAAACTAATATAAACTTTTTCTGGTAAATGACTGATAATTTCTCGACATAAATCTAGCCAATTTTTACCAGAGTATAATTGTTGTTTAATTACTGGATCATAGTAGGCAATAATGCGCTGATTAGATTGATTAATCATCTCTACTTCATCATCACAAATATCCCGTAAACCCACTTGGACTAACTTGGAAATTTGCGGTATTTTCATGGCATTAAACATAATGGAAGCATGGGAAAATTCAAAACCTTCATAGGCATTTCTTAAATCCGCATGGGCATCAATATGTAAAATTCCCCAGTCATCATATTGAGTAGCTAAAGCTTGAAAATAACCCAAAGGAACGCTATGATCACCACCAATAACAGCGACTTTTTTACCTAAATTTAAAGCTTTTTGACATTCTTTAAATAACCATTCATTAATTTGTTGACAACCATGATTAACACTAACAAGAGTATCTTTTAAATTTTGAGAATGGGATATTTTTAGACCTTGTGCTAGACTTTTGATAATTTTTGCTGCTTGGCCACGATAGTATTCATTTCTTTCTAACATTTCTGCGGTATGTCTTTCCAGAAAGATACCTTGTTGCCAACCTTGAGGATGATCAAAATCAAATAAGTCTATTTGTAAAGAAGCGTCGGCAATTCTTTGTGGTCCTTGTGCTGTACCTTGATGATAGGAAACAGTGACTTCCCAGGGAACAGAAAAAATGATTAATTTAGCTGATTCATAGTTAAATGGTAAACCGAGAAAGTTACCATTTTCTTCAGCAATATCATTAGGATTATATGTTTGTAGTGGGTTATTCATTACTTGTACCTGCAAAAAATTAGGAACGACGGGCATTTAAACAACACCATTCTTTTTTCTCCCGGATATTAGTCACAGTCCAACCATTTTGTTCTAAAGCATTAGCAACAGCTTTTGATTGTCCTATTAAAATACCACTAAATATACCCCAAGTGCTAGATTTAGTAATTGCGGTCATTTCTGGGAGTAATTGAATAATGACATCGGCTAAAATGTTGCAAACAATACCATCTACTGGTTGATCAATTGTTTTCCTGACCGTGTTTACACTACCTTCTAAAGGTATCAAACAATCTGGAGGGATATGATTCAGAGTGCAATTACTAAAAGTAGATTTGACTGCTAAGGGATCATTATCAACGGCATAGACCTTAGTAGCACCTAGTAATATTGCCCCAACACCTAGAATACCTGAACCACAACCAATATCGGCAATGGTCGAGGGTTTTTGGTTCTCTGTTATGTTAGAAAAGTGCATTTCTAGGGATTCTAAACATAATTGAGTGGTAGCGTGATTACCCGTACCAAAGGCTACACCAGGATCAAGAAGTATGATTAAGCGGTCTGTAGTAGTGGGTAAAGGTAGCCAAGCGGGATTAATCAAGAAGCGATCGCCTATTTCCTCGGGTTGCCAATGTTGTTTCCAACTACTGGACCAGTCTTCTTCATCAATTAAGTGCCAATTTAGCACAGGAGGGGGGAATCCTACGGATATAGCATCTTCACCCAAGGATGATGATAATTCTTGCAAATCTGGTAATTCTGCTTGAAAACTGGGCAAATAAGCCTTAACCAATAAGTTATGGTCTTTAATTTCCACTGCTGTACCACGAGTGCCAAAGTTTTCTAATCGCCAATATATAGTATCTTCTAAATCTGGGTTAGATATAATATTGATTTCCCACCAAGTATTTGCCATAGAATTTGAGATTAGTAATAGGTAATGGTGCAAAAACAAACCAAACCATCAGAATATAGCATTTTCTAGTCCACTGAAGTAGATTCATAGCTGGGTTTATCTGCGGTTAAATTGCTCATTTTATTTTTGAACATGGAAAGTTTTAAATTCCCGACCTCTGGAAAGAAGTCGAGAATCTTATTGTTAGATAATTAAAATGATATTCTAATTATCAAATTACTTAATCATCCTGATCTCATAAATCAAAAAAAATCACAGTCTAGGATTAAAGTGTCACTGTATAAGCGTCCCTAATGCCCGATACTTTCTTAATTTCCTCTAAAATGCCTTCAGGTAGAGGATCATCAATGCTCAAAGCCATCACAGCATCACCACGAACGATTTTTCTACCGACCTGCATACTAGCAATATTGACATTAAAACTGCCCAGAAGAGAACCGAGTTTACCAATGATACCTGGTACATCACGGTGGAGAGTAAACAACATATATTTACTGGGGGGGACATTAATCGGAAATCCGTCAATGTCAGTTAGGTGAATTTCCTTATCACCCAATAAAGCACCAGTTACAGAATGTGTACCTAAAGTACCTGTAGCTTGTAAGTGCAATGAACCTGCATAGTCACGGGCTGAAGCATCCCTAGTTTCAATTACGCGAATACCTCTTTCTTTTGCTTCTATGTTAGCGTTAACATAATTTACCCGTTCGCGGAGGGCTTGGTAAAGTAGTCCTTTGAGAGCGGCTATAATCAGAGGCTGACTTTTATTAGTTGCCAAGTCCCCTTGTAGGGTAACATTAAGTGTCTCTACTCTGCCACCTGTGAGTTGACCAACTAAATTTCCCAAAGTTTCCGCTAATTCCATATAGGGTTTAAACTCTTCAAGGACATCAGGACCGAGTCCGGGAATATTCACAGCGGAACGGGCTGGTAATCCTAATAACACATCCCGAATTTGTTCAGCCACGTCTATAGCCACGTTGACCTGGGCTTCAGCCGTAGAAGCACCGAGGTGAGGAGTAAGAATGACATTTTTACCCAAACCTAGCAAATCAGATTCACCCAAGGGTTCAGAATCAAACACATCTAAAGCAGCGCCAGCAATTGTACCCTCTTTAATAGCCACAGCCAAAGCTGCTTCGTCTATAATACCACCACGGGCGCAATTAATAATTCTGGTGGTGGGTTTCATTAAAGCCAAAGTTTTGGCGTTGATTAAATTAGCGGTTTCTGAGGTTTTAGGAATGTGCAAGGTGATATAATCAGCTTGCTGGAAGAGCAAATTTAACTCCACTAGTTGACAACCAAGTTGTTCGGCTCTTTCTGTAGAGATAAATGGATCATAGGCTAAAAGTTTCATTCCCATGGCTTTAGCTACGGAAGCAACATGAGAACCTATTTTACCTAAGCCGACAACACCGAGAGTTTTTTTGTATACTTCTGAACCAACATAACTTTTGCGGTCCCATTCACCACGTTTGACTGAGGCATTAGCATCAGGAATATGACGAGATAGGGATAACATCATAGCTAGAGCGTGTTCTGCGGCCGCAATGGTATTACCCTCTGGAGAATTGACAACGACAATACCTTTGCGAGTAGCTGCGGGGACATCAACATTATCCACTCCCACGCCAGCGCGGCCAATAATTTTTAATTTGACTCCAGCCTCTATAATATCTTGAGTGACGCGAGTTCCAGAACGAATCATCAGCGCATCATACTCACCAATGATAGCTTTAAGTTCATCGGGTTTCAACGTAGTTTTGATATCAACTGTAGCCACTTGAGAAAGAATATCAATCCCAACTTGATCAATTGGATCAGAGACAAGAACCTTAGACATAATAACTCGATTTTAGTTAACAGATTGTGCTGTACAAGATTTTTCAGTTTATACCAATTTCATGTAAAGCTGCACAGAATCATGAAATCTAAGTAAGTTGGG
>NZ_KE384588.1:156014-164814 GCF_000426905.1 Dolichospermum circinale AWQC131C | reverse complement strand
AAAAATTGTCGTTATGACAAGGGAACAGGGAACAGGGAACAGGGAACAGGGAACAGGGAACAGTTTTAACTGTCTGGATACCCTCAATTTTCCAAATCCGACAAAGAAAAATGCAATTCATTTTGAGACACCATTAGCCAAAACCTGGCACTTTTTTGTGGTAAAAATCCGTGAAACCCTTTGTTAATAAATGGTTCTAGCTTTATATGGCTAACGCCACGCTACGCTATCAGTAAGCCCTATGTAGCTTGGATACTCGGATTTTTTAAGAAGTCGGGGATCTGATTTTAGCAAACATTTGTAAATTTTCCTTTCTCCAGATCACATCTCTTTTTCTATTTGTTTTGACTTCTAAAACCCTAATTCCTGTTTTTGGTAATTGCTTTAAATGATCTGCTAATTCTTCCCAAGCAGTAATTAACTGATATTGCACATTATAAGTAGCGCATAATTGGCAAAAATCAATATTTTGGGGAGTAGCAAAAAACTCTTCAAAAGGTGGATCAAATTTAGCAATGGGTAGCATTTCAAAAATTCCCCCACCATTATTATTAATTAAGATAATCGTCAAATGTCCGATAAATTTATCGCTAATTAAAAACCCATTTGTATCATGTAATAAAGATAAATCTCCTGTTAATAAAATACTACTTTGTTGTTGATGTGCGATTCCTAAAGCCGTGGAAAGTGTACCATCAATACCATTTGCACCGCGATTAAAATAAGGTTTAATTCTTAAATTATTCGGTTTCCAGAAAAATTCTACATCTCGCACCGGCATACTATTAGCAATAAATAAAGGTGTTTCTGGTGGCAGAATTTGGGAAATTAACCACGCTACTTTACTTTCAATTAATTCCTCTAGATTTTGCAAATAATCATCAATATTTTTTCGGACTTGTTTCTCTATCTTACACCATTTTTGTAAATATTCATTTTCTCCTAATTTCTCAATTTCTAATTCGCTGCTAATTTCTGTGACTGATATTCTTAAATGTCTGGTTTTTCCATGTAAAGAATCTAGATTTTGATCACAATTATCAATGATCAAACGTTCAGATTTAGTATTAATTAACCAATTTCTTAATTCTTTACTTGTAGGCATTTCTCCAATTTGAATTACCATTTCTGGTGTTAATTCTTTGGCAAGTTTCTCATTTCTGAGGATGATATCATAGGTAGAAATTAAATAGGGATTTAAGTCTGCATAATTTCTCACTGGAGAAAGTCCTTCAGCTAAAACAGGCCATTGGAGAGATTGACTTAATCGTGCGATCGCTCTACAATATTCCTCAGATAGCTGTGTTTGAGCTACACCAGCGATAATGATTCCTTTTTGACACTTGATTACTGGTAATTGATAATTAGTAATTGCTAATGGACTGGAAGCCACTGCTGAAAAGAAATCTGACACATCTAAAGTAAAGTTAGTACCATCGGAAATGGGAGCAAGCGGGTCACGAAAAGGTATATTTAGATGTACCGGACCAAAATTAGGAAATTGACAACGTTCCCAAGCGTAAATAACCGTTTGTCTGAGATAAGCTAACATTTCTAAATTTGCGGAGGGTGTAGCTAATTCCCCTTGCCAATTGGGATAATTACCGTATAATTTTACTTGGTCAATAGTTTGTCCAGAATGACAATTTCTTAATTCTGCGGGTCTATCAGTGGTTAATATCAATAAAGGAACACGACTTTCCTTCGCTTCAATTACCGCTGGATAAAAATTTGCGCCCGCAGTTCCCGAAGTACAAACTAATACTACAGGTTTCCCTATCGCTTTTGCTCGTCCCAATGCAAAAAAAGCCGCCGAACGTTCATCTAAAATCGGCACAGCTTGAATATGCGGTATTTGTTGAGCAAAAGCCACTGTTAAAGGTGTAGAACGAGAGCCAGGACAGATTATAGCGCATTCTAAACCCAAGCGTTTAAGTGTTTCCGTTAATACATAAGACCAAATTTGATTAAGATTGTTAAAATTAAGCTGCATTTTATTGGTGTCCAGACTAGCCGGGTCTGTAATTAACCGGAGATAAACATAGATAATTTTGTACCTTATTAGACTAAGAAACCCTAGATAATAGCTGACGGAAATGCAGTATTGGCATAGTAAATAAACCCCAAGCCAAACCAGTAATCAAACCGAAAGGAGTAACAATATAATTATTAAAATCCCATAAACCGAAAATCTGAGCTGCTAATTCCAAAGGATAGGCCATCATAAACACCGTAGCACAAGCAGCGCCATTTCTACCATATTGACTTAACCAAAAAACACCTTTGCCATCAGTTAAACTATACAAAATCCGAGTTATTAATAAACCTGTCACTGTGCCATAACAGCGCATACAAACCGCCATAATAAAAGGTGGCGCTAACTCCAAACCCATAGTAGGCTGGGGACAGACATGATTACCCATAAAGTAAATAATATCCGCAATACCCGGAAGCAAAAACACACCAGACCCAGCGAGAAAAGGAGCAAGAGGGGGACCAAAAACCATACCAGCTAACAGGAAATCAGCAAAAAAACTCACCCAATTAACTTGTAACCCTCTTAACAAAACTACCCTTTCCATATTCTCTCTGTGTCCTGTGCGCCTCTGCGGTTCGTTTTCTGCAATTAGTTAGTATTATAGGGTAGAAAATACCCAAAATGATTATAAATCATCATTTGGATCTATCCCAATTGCCCGTAAACGTGCTGCTAATTGTGCAGCTTTGAGTTCTGCTTGTTCAGCCCTTTGTTGTTGCTGTTCAGCCCTTAATTTTTGTAATTGGGCTTCTTCTTGACCTACCAATAACAAATTACCATGTAAATCCCACCAGCGCAGCCAAAGTTGTTCAGGATTATTTAAGTAACTTCCTTGCCATAGTCCCAATTCTACACCTAATGGCGCAATAGGATAATGTCCACGTTCGTTAGGCTGGATTTTTTGGTAAGCAAAATCCACCAAATGATAAACCTCTAATTTGCCATGATTAACTTCATAGATGGCATAATAGGGAACACGGATAATACGTTCATATACCCAGAATTTACCAGGTTTTTCACCTGCCTGTAAACCCGCTAGAGGTGTTGAATCTCGTTCCTCGTCACCATTACCACTAGCTAATTCTATAGCAATTAATGGAGGAATATATTCCCGCCATAATACATAAGAACGACGAATTTTACCATCTAATCTTGGTGCTACATCAGGGACATAAAACCAATCTGGTGCTATGCTACCTTTTTCTGGTGGTTCAGTTTCGCGCCAGTAAATACCACAATCTTGACCTATACAAAATTGTCCGTCGGGATGTAATTTTTGTAAAGTTTGAATTATGGAATCTGTGATGATAATACTTTGGGGATGTTCTTGAAAATTCTTCACGAATGTACCATCAGACTCTGGGAGTTGAGTATGATCAGGAAACTGCGGTGGTATAGCAATATCAGCCAGGGTTTCACTCATACTATTTAAAAGATTGCAGTTGTTAATTTAGTATTATATCAGAGAATAGGGAGCGCGGAATTACTTGTGTTTTATTATAAGAGGGAGTTTGAAAGGTCATGCTG
Source organism: Dolichospermum circinale AWQC131C (assembly GCF_000426905.1). Lineage (NCBI taxonomy): Bacteria > Bacillati > Cyanobacteriota > Cyanophyceae > Nostocales > Aphanizomenonaceae > Dolichospermum > Dolichospermum circinale. Next base: position 161,249 of record NZ_KE384588.1, on the reverse strand, counting down.
AACCTAGCATAGTGGAGTAAAGCATCTCTGAGTAATAACTCAAACCGTTAATTTTTAGTTCATATTTACTTCAGTCAGCGTAATAAATTATGACATTTATAGACTTTTCAAATATCCTTTAATCCAATGGATGTAGAAACAGACTCTTGACTTTTGTTTGAGAGGCTGGATCAAGACTCCACCAAATTAAAGCACAAGCATCTAAAACAAAAGTCATATTTCGCTCCATTCTTCAGTTGTAGGTGTGGTAATATATTCAAAATATTTAACCTTACCACGGAGGGGACTAAATAATTCTGTTGTTGAACTTTTGACAGCAATATTTTCTGGTTTTATAGTTTCTATAAAAGTGATTAAAACTTGGCTTTCTAAGATATTATTAGGAATCTCAGCTAACTCAATTTTTCCATTTTTATAGATTCCTTTCACAGTTTGTAACATCACTAATCATCTCCTTTTTTTCATGTTTTTTATATTATAATTCTCTGCGACTCTGCGCCTCTGCGTGAGAAAAAACAAAGACACAAAAACGCCCAGAAAAAACCTTTGCGTCTTTGCGCCTTTACGTGAACTATTCCTTTAACCTACATTAGCAACATAAGGACTTGTTAATTTATCCAATTGCTGAAGTAACAGACTGAGGAATAAACCCACATCTGTTACCACCCCTACAGATTCTATTGAACCACGATCGCTCAATTTCGTCACTACAGCCGGGTTAATATCCACACAAACCATCTTCACACCTGCGGGGGTCATATTTCCTACCCCGATGGAATGTAACATGGAAGATAGCATCAAAATCATATCTGCACCTTGGATAATTTGCGAATATTCCTGTTGTGCTAATATCAAGTTCATTTGGGTATCTGGTAAAGGTCCATCATCACGAATTGAACCAGCGAGGGAGAAAGGAATATTATTTTTCACACATTCATACATCACCCCACCTCTAACTGCTCCTGCTTCTACAGCTTTAGAAATACTACCAAACCTGCGGACGGTATTAATTACCTTGAGATGATGTCTATGTCCACCGCGTACCGCTACACCGCGCTTCATATCCACACCCAGGGAAGTACCCAAGATATTTTGTTCCATATCATGAACAGCGATCGCATTTCCGCCCAAAAGACCTTGAACGTAACCTTCTCGAATCAGTCGTGACAGATGTTCACCACCACCAGTGTGAATGACCACAGGACCAGCAGTGACAACTACCTTACCACCACTATCCTTAATTTTACGTAATTCCCAAGCCACTTGTTCCACAACTAATTCTACTCGTCTTTCGCTGGAAACACCGGAGGACATGAAGCTAAATTCTTGAGAATTACGTTGTTCTCGTGATTCGGCTTTACGGATAGTGCGGATACCCAAGACATCAACTACTACCTGTTCACCAATTTCTAAATCCCGCAATAGTTTACATTTTGCTACTATACCATTACTCGTTTGAGAAATAGCGATCGCTCCATCCATGCGTTGATTTTCCACTTTCAGCCATTGTCCATTTACCCGAACTTCAGTAGGATAAATCGTGCTGACATAGAAATCATCAGGGGCTACACCCGCTTGTAAAACTGGTTCTAATTTAGAATCTCGTTCATCTTGGGGTAAATCAACCGCACCCAAATCAATCAACTGAGATATAATCTCTTCCATGACATCATGGGATGGTGCAGATACCCGAACCTCAGCAGCGGAAGTGCTTTGACGTTGTTCTCCCAAGTTGAATTTCAGAACTTGGAAACTTCCCCCCATTTCCACGATTAAATCCAAAGCGCGGTTAATTAACCCCGCATCTAGTAAATGCCCTTCCATGCGAACCACACGACTTTCTACAGATACATTAGCGTGTAGTTCTTCTCTCACAGGTTCTGTAACCCGCAAGGTCAAGCATTTAGCAGCACCACCAGCTTTGAGAAATTCCGTCAAAGGAGTTTCAATGACTTGAAAACCAACCTCTGCTAACCGTGATTTTAAACCATCACTGGCTTTGTTCATAATCACGATGCTATCAACATTCACCGCATTACAAGCAAAGTTAACAGCATCAGCTTCCATAATAGCGATGCGCTTTTCTGGTGCAACGCGCATTTCAATAACGCGGTTAGAATAGGAATCAAAAGCACCGGGATAATACAGCAAATAACCATTTGCTAAAGGACAAAAACAGGTATCAAGGTGGTAAAAACGCTCATCCATTAAGCGCAGAGAAATCACCTCAATGTCCAACCATTTAGCCAGGAAGGGGTGAGAATCCAATTCTGAGCGAAAACCATATCCAGCCCATAACCAACGCCCTTCCCGGTCTAAAAGCGCGTCTCCAGCGCCTTCAAAGGGGAGGTCTTTGGGTAGAGTGTAAACATTAAAACCATTTTCTTCAAACCATCGTTGAAAATACGGTTCTTCCCCTTGACGTTCCTTATGTAAAAAGCGGCTGAGAACGACATTTTCACCCAAGACCAAACCCGCATTGGCACTGAATACCATATCAGGCCAGCCTTTTTCGGGAGCGACCAAATCAACAATGGCATGATCTTTAATGACATTGTATAATTTATTCCATTGTTCTACAGCGCGATCGCGTGAAGACTTATGAATATTACCTTCCATCCAAGGATTAATCACATAATCCACATCATAATGGTCGGGAGCGCACATCAAAAAACGAATTTGGGAAACCATAAAAATTTTACGAACTTCTAAAATGCTACTAATGTCTTCTGGATACAGAGTTTTGGTGTTACAAGTCTGTCAAATCTGCTACTTAATCGCTACCTTGTGTTCTTGGTAGGCTTTACAAGGATATCGTTATTATTCTATAACTGCTAGGGACAATGTGAGAGGTAAAGTCACAAAGGTTGTGTTGTAATGTAATATTAACTTGTTAATTGATGGGTGATTCTGATTATTGGCTGAACTTGCTCTACAATAATTAAGTTATGGAGTTTTCTATTATGCCCCCTACCCTAAAAGCAGTCTATCGTAACGGCACATTCATTTTGGAAACAGCCTGTAATTTACCTGAAGGTTCTGAGGTGGAATTACTCATTCAATCAAGTTCTATTGTTTCACCTCCCATTTCCGATGTAGAAAGTAAACAACATTTTCTCAAATCTCTAATTTCACGAATGCAGCAAAATCCAATTCCATTAAATGCACCTCGTTTCACACGGGAGATGCTGCATGAACGCTGTTAATACTAAAATGGTATTTTCTATTTGGAATATAGGCGAAAAATGAAAATCAAATTCTCAAACTTAGGTAGGATTCAAGAAACAGAGTTAGATTTGCGTCCTCTAACAGTAATTATTGGACCTAATAACTCAAATAAAACATATATTGCTTATTCTATTTATGGTTTGTGGCAGAGCGCTGCCGGAAGTACACGAGGTATTAATAAAATTCAAAACTTGGCGATTAAGCAAGAACAAGAAGGAACTTGGTCTATAACATTAGATGATCAATTGATTGAATTATTCATTAAAGATATTGAAGGGACAGCGAAAAATTTTCAAAGAGGTATTTTAGAATCATTTTTTCAAGATTCAAGTCATCAACTTTTTGATAAAACCTCTTTTGATATCAAAGTTTCTCGTGAAGAAGTAGAAGATGCAATCAATCAATTAATTGAACAAGAAACATTTGTGTTAACAGGTGAGTTAGTTTTAAAAATTAGTCGTCAAAGTAATATTTTATATCTCAAGTGGCAATCTATTAACGAGGAAATAAATAACAATCATAAATTAACTTATATAGAGGTTGGACGACCTTTTGGTAATATACCATCCATTTTATTTTATCTAATGGTTAAACAGATAATTTTTCCTAATGCCTTTCCCTTTCCCGCTGAAAGAAATGCCTTTATAAATACCTATAAAATGCTGGCAAATAGGCGTTATAAACTTCTTAAACAGACTCAAAGAGAATTATTTAGTAGTAGTTCGACAAGACAACTTGATCTATTAAAAGAACAAGGTGATATTCGTTATCCACAACCAGTAGAAGATTTTTTAGATTTTCTATCGGACATAGAACTTCAAGAAACAACCAAGATTAATTCAAGCAATAAAAACGAATTTCAGAAATTAGCAGACGAGATTGAAAAACAGCTACAAAACAAAAATAAAACTAATTTAAAACCTACTAAACTAGGTGGAAAAGAAATAAAAGTTTTAGTTAAAAGAGGTTTAGAAATTGATATATATAATGCTTCATCTTCTATCAAACAACTTGCACCATTGCTTTTATATTTAAGATTTCGTGCAAGTAAAGGTGATTTTCTGGTAATAGATGAACCAGAAATGAACTTACACCCAGAATCACAAGCAAAGCTACTTGAATCATTATCTATTCTTGTTAATCTTGGTGTGAGAATCTTACTCACAACTCATAGTCCATATATTATGGCACATCTGAATAATTTAGTTAATGGTAATCATGAAAATCCTGAAATATTAAAACGTCAATCTTCATCTTTATACCTTCAAGATGAAAGAGCATTTTTACCTATAGATAAAGTTAGCGCGTATGAAATGAAAGATAATAAATTAGTTTCATTAAATGATCCAGATTATGGCATTAGATGGGATACTTTAAGTGATGTTGCTGTAGATATTCAACAAAAGTTTTTTCAAATTTATGAAGCAGGACAAGAAAAAGCAGATGAAACAGAAGATTAATCCTGCTCAAATTCTCAAGGATAAAAAAGATAAACTCGACTGGCAAAATTTTAACTTTTTAGAAAATCTGCTAGTGTTCTGTACAGTACCAGGAAGAAGTGTTCCTAAAGAAAGTGGAGTACATTTTAAAATAACTTTAGATTCTCAAAATAAATCTCTATGTATTTTATTTGAAATAGATAGAAGAAATGATCCTCTGATCAAAAATCAAGCATTAAAGCGTCCAGATTATATGTCTGTTTATATTGATTCCAATTCTTGTATTTGTACTATTATTGAAATGAAAGGAAAGAATCACAACTCTTTAGAAAATGGAATTGAACAAATTTTACAATTGAAAGAAATTTTACAAAATGAAATATCTGATCATTTACCAACTAAATTCAAAATTAAATGTCAAGGAATTTTATTAACTCCCTACAATTCACAAATTCCATTTAAAAAAATAGCGGAGTTAGCTGCAAATGGTTTTATTATTTTACCTATTCAATATGATCATAAAGCTGAATTATATCCTTATGTTTCCAAGCTAAATAAGATAACAGAT